>JANLPS010000096.1:0-2392 GCA_031367385.1 Archangium sp.
CAGCGCGACCGGTAGGGTGAAGTGGCTCGAGTCATTGAGCAACGTCGCGGCGAGAATGAACTCGTTCCACGCGGTCATGAAGCTGAACAACGCAGTCACTGCAAGCGCCGGAGTCGCCAGTGGCAAGACGATCTTCACGAAGACTTGCAGCGGCGACGCACCATCCATGATCGCGGCCTCTTCGAGCTCGCGGGGTATCGTGTCGAAGTAGCCCTTGAGCATCCACACGCAGAAGGGCAGCGATGAGGTCGCGTACACCAGCACCAGCCCGCTGAGCGTGTCGAGCAACCCCAGCATCTGCAGCAGCGAGTAGAGCGGCACCAACATCAACGTCGCGGGGAACATCTGGGTGACCAGCAAGAGCTGTAACCCGCCATTCTTCCCCGGGAATTTGAAGCGGCTCAGTGCGTAGGCCGCGGTCACGGCGAGGCTGAGGCCGACGAGGGTCGTCGCTCCGCTCACCGCGATGCTGGCGAAGAGCTGCCGCCCGAAGAGCCACCGGCCTTGCGAATCGGTCGAGCCGAGAATGTCGGCGAAGTTGCTGAAGGTGATCTCAGTTGGAAACGGGTTGATCGTCAGTGACGTGGTCTGCACCGGCGAGAGCGCCATCTTCACCACCCAGAGCACCGGGTAGAGCGCCACCACGCACATCAGCGAGAGCACCGCGTGCGTCAAAGCCGATTTGAGCCACGAGTCGCGCTTCATTCGGCCCCACTCGGTTCTGCGCTCAAGCGCTTGGTGATCTGCGACCAGCCGAGCAACACGAAGAAGATCAAGACTGAGTACGCCGCCGCGTAGCCGTATTGCTCGTTGCGTTGAAAGGCCCAGCGAAAGGCTTCGCTCACGAGAATGTCGGTCGCTCCGCCGGGCTCACCGCCGCTGACCAGGTAGATGATGTTGAACATGTTGAACGTCCACACCAGGCCGAGAATGATCGCAGGCAGCAGGGCAGGGCGCAGCAGCGGCAAGGTGATGCGCTTGAATTGCACCCACTTCGATGCACCATCGACCTCGGCCGCCTCGTAAAGATCTTCGGGGATGGATTGAAGCGCTCCGAGCGAGACCACCATCATGAACGGAAAACCGAGCCACGTGTTCGTGATGACGTTTGCCGCGAACGAGGTGCTGAAGTGCGTGAACCAGCTGATCGGTTCGACCCCGAAGAGGTTCAAGATTGCGTTCATCGCTCCGAATTGCCGGTGGAACATGCCTTTCCACATCAGCGCGGTGATGTAGTTCGGCACCGCCCAGGGGATGATCAAGACCACTCGGTAGAACCCCTTCAGTTTGAGCAGCGGGTTCTTGAGGAGAATCGCCAGGAAGAGCCCAATGGTGACGTGAAACGCCACGTTCACGAAGGTCCACGCGATGGTGACCGCGAGGGTGAAATAGAACGAGAGCGGCTCGGTGATTCGGTACCCGCGCGAGGTCAAGATGTCGATGAAGTTCGCCAGGCCGACGAAGGAGTAGTCACCCGCTTCGTGGTGAAAGACCGAGAGCGAAATGCCCACCGCGAAGGGGATGAGGATGAGGACGATGACTCCGGCGGCGGCGGGGGCAACCCAGGTCAGGCCTCTCACGGCGTCGGGGTAGCGTTGGGCGAAGGTGCGTGCGTTCTTCGGGCGTCGAAGCAGCGCACCGAGCAACAGGGCGCCACCGATCGCGAGCGCTGCGTACCACGGCGTCGTGCTGGCATCAGGGGGACGCTCTCGGTTCAGCGCGCGGTACCGGCGTTCAGCGAGTGCTCCGGCGTCTTCGGGGGCGACTCCGCCTTGCAAGACGCCGCGAAGCGCCAGCTTCATGGGTTCCCAGATGCGCGTCATCTCGAGGGTATTCGGAGTGGGCTTCGCGAGCTCGGCCACGCCGCGGAAGGACGCGATGAGTGGGTCTTTCGACACCACGTCACTCTCGTAGGCCGCAAGCTCAGCGGGTATCTGGCGGCCGAGCGTGACGCGCGCGAGCGTGGCTTCTCCGAGTGAAAGAAACTTGGCGAGCGCCTGGGCGTCGGCCGGGTGCTTGGTCATCGATGAGACGAAGGCCGCTTCGACTCCGAGAAAGGGCGCCATCGGCGTGTCGTCGTTCTCGGAGACTCTGGGCAACGGCGCGATCGCCCAGTGAATGCTGGGCGCGATTTCACCCGCGAACCACGGGCCTGAGATGATCATCGCCGCGTGCCCGTCGTTGAAGAGGGACTTGACCAGCGCCCCCGAGACTTCTTGCGGCATGAAGTGACGATCTTGCAGTGATTTGACCCAGCTCAGCGACTGCGCCATCGCGGGGGTGTTCAGCGCGGCTTTGCCATTTGAGTCGAACAGTGCGCCGCCGAAGCCCTGCAGAATCGGAGCGTGGAAGTAGAAGTCGCCCGCCTCGTACGCGAGCCCGAATTGGCCGG
>JANLPS010000139.1:0-21386 GCA_031367385.1 Archangium sp.
ATGCCGTCGCCGTCGGTGTCGAGCTGGTTGACGTTGACGTTGCCCGAGCAGTTGTCAGTCGCGTCGCCGATGCCGTCGCCGTCTGAGTCGGGGTTACAATCAGCGACGACTTTGCCGTCGGCGCCCAAGACGAGCTCGTTCGGCGAGTGCGCCAACATCGCGCATTTGTCAGTGATGTTGGGGAAACCGTCGCCGTCAGCGTCGGCGTCGCACACATCGCCCAGGCCGTTCTTGTTCAAGTCACCCTGCGCCAGGTTCGGCACGTTGGGGCAGTTGTCGGTGAGGTTCGCAATCGAGTCGCCGTCGATGTCGGCGTCGCACAGGTCGCCCTGGCCGTCGCCGTCGGTGTCGAGCTGCGAGAAGTTGCTCGCGCCCGCGCAGTTGTCGCAGCTGCTGCCGACGCCGTCGCCGTCACCGTCGAGCTGGTCGCGGTTGCTGACGAAGGGGCAGTTGTCGGTGTCGTCTGACTTGCCGTCGCCGTCTGCGTCGTCGGTGTAAGCCAGCGTCTTACCGTCGTCGGTGTAGGCAACCCAGACCGAGCACCCACAGCCGCAGCCACAGCCGCCGCCTTCTTCTTTCGGGGCGCCGCAGTCACTGCCCAAACACTCCGGGTTGGTTGCACCTTGTGCGAAAACCGGCGCCGCCGCGAACATCACGGCAAAACCAGCAAGTCCAATCAGCGTTTTTCGATTCATGTGTGTTGCCTCCGGGAGATGGCTATCGCAACAAGCGATCCACCCCCTGGCGACGAGGCTCCGCACGGTTGGCTCGACCCCCTTGAGGGGCCAACCCCACACGCTGAGGGGTGCTCTTGCCCCGCACCGTCAGCGCTCAAGAGGACTTTCCGCTGGGGGCCGATACACTTCCCGGCGCGATGTCGATTGTGCTCCTCGCCGTTCTCGCCCAGGCCAGCCGGGTCACCCTCGTCTTCGGGGGCGACGTCATTCCCCATGAGCCGGTGAAGCTGGCGGCCCGGGTGAACGAGCGCGTCGCGCAGGTCGATGGCGCCCGTGTAGGTGTCAGTCATGGAGGGTGGGACCATGTGTTGGGCCCACTGACCAGCGTGCTTCAGAGCGGTGACGTGGCGGTGATCAACCTCGAGACGCCGATCACCACGCTGGCGGCCCCGGAGCGCGGCGAGCTGACCTTCAGCGCGGGCCCCGAGCTGCTGGCGAGCCTCAAGCACGCAGGGGTGGGCGTGGTGAGCTTCGCCAACAACCACTGCCTTGATCAGCACCGTGAGGGCATCGTCTCGACCCGTACGTTGGCGGCGCAGGCGCAGCTGCTCTCGGTGGGGGCGGCGGCCACCGAGGCCGAAGCGTGGGAGCCGCTGATCATCGAGCGCCAGGGCTTTCGAATCGGGCTGCTCTCGTTCACCAGGTGGCTCAACGGGTACTCGAATGTGAAAGACCCGGCCCAGCCCCACGTGCCGGTGGTGGCCTACCCCGATGATCAGATCATCGGCTCGCACTCGGTTGATCAGCTGCTCTCGGTGGTGAGCTCGGCGGCGAAGCGGGTCGACGTGCTGGTGGTGTCAGTGCACTGGGGCGACGAGTACGAGGCGCAGCCCAAGGTGTCAGACCGGTTGCTGGCGAAGGCGCTGATCAAGGCCGGCGCGACGCTGATCATCGGGCACCACCCCCATGTGCTGCAGCCGGTCGAGCTGATTTCGCGCGATGACGGGTCTCGCGGGTTGGTCGCTTTCTCATTGGGAAATCTGGTTTCGAACCAAGACGCCACCGACCCCGAAGGCGCGAAGCGAGACGGCCTGCTGTTGGCGGTGACGCTCGAGCGCCTGGCCAAGGGGTCGCCGGTGATCATCGCGCGGCTCACCCCATCAGCGGTGTTCACCGAGAACCGGCAGGCGGTCGGGTCACAGCGGCGCAGCGTTCAGGCGGTGCTGCTCGATGACGAGCTCGCGGCGATGGAGACCCGGGTGGTCGAGCTCAACGCACGTCGAGATGCCGAGAGCCGCGCAGAGAAGCGAGTGCTGCTCGAGCGACGGGCGTTGGCAGTGCAGCGCAGAGCGCGAATCGTCGGGTTGATGCCGCTGCTGGCACCGAATCCCGTTCAACCTGAGAGACTCGAAGGACCTGAGGGTCGGAGAAGTACAGGCACTGAATGAGGGTGGTTCGAGGCCCTCACCATGACCTTGGCCTCAGTCCATCGGGTGGAGCTTCTTGAGCGCCGCCACGACTTTTTCTCTGGGCAACAACGCGCGGCCCTTCGGCAGCGCAGGGGCGACCGGCTTGTTCGCTTTGACCCGCTCGAGCACCTCAACCGGCACCACCGCGGTCTTCGCCGTTTTGCGCGCCATTGATCAGAAGCTCCGCTTGGCCGCGATGGTGCGCAGCAAGCCGCCGTTGGCCGACAAGTAGGCGCGAAACTCACCTTCGGGCAGGTTCATTCGGGCGAGCACGCCGCTGATCAGCTGATCAAGCGGCTGGGCGTCGGCCTTCTTCAGCTCCATCGCGATCTTCAACATCGCCACGCCGTAGAGCGGGCTCGCGGTGACCGTATCGGCCAGGTGATCAGCGTTGTGAGAATGCGACTCAATCGAAACCACAGAGGCCTGCGCCCTTCGAACGGTCATTTCATGACCATACATGACACTGCACTCATGGTCAATCAAGCCTCCGAGATCACTCGTGATTTTGCTTCTCCCGTTGCCCAAAACGAGGTTGTGTGGTTCTGTGTCGCGCGCGTTTTGAGGCCGATTTGCAGCCTCCGGAGCCACTGCGACCCGATGAAGCTCGATCACCGGTACATCGTTGTCGAAGGCCCGATCGGCGTCGGTAAATCGTCGCTCACGAACATCGTCGCGCAGCGCTTCGAGGCCCGCCGGGTCATGGAGGTCGTCGAAGAGAACCCGTTCTTGGCCAGCTTCTACGACGACCGCGCCAAATACGCCTTTCAGACCCAGATGTTCTTCTTGTTGAGCCGCTTCAAGCAGCAACAAGCGCTCTTTCAGCAAGATTTGTTCAGCGAGGTCACGGTCAGCGACTACCTCTTCGCCAAAGATCGCATCTTCGCGATGCTGACCCTCGACCCGAACGAGCTCTCTCTGTACGAGCGCGTGTTCGAGGCGCTCAGCCCAAGGGTCACCAAGCCCGACCTCGTCATCTACCTGCAGGCCCGAATCGACGTCTTATTGGCCCGAATCAAGAAGCGAGGTCGCGAATTCGAGCGCAGATTCGACCCGAATTACCTCGAGAGCCTGTGCAAGGCGTACAACGACTTCTTCTTTCACTACACCGAGACGCCATTGCTGGTGGTCAACACCTCTGACATCGACTTCGTCAACAACCCCGACGACCTCGACAACCTGCTTAACGTGGTGCGTCAAACCAAGAAGGGCACGGTTCACTACCAGCCCTTGCCAAGCAAACGCTGAGCAGCCTTGCTATGGGCCCTCGCAACGAAGCCCCTCGTCTCTCCGGCGACCCGTCAATGGGCGGCGAATGGAGCCGAATCAGTCAGCAGCGATACCCCCAAAAAGCGTCATCGAACGCATTCGGAGGTGAACCATGAAGGACACGGTCACCATCCACACACTGAAGAAGTTGAAAACCGCAGGTCAGAAGATCTGCATGATCACGGCGTACGACGCGACCTTCGCTCGAATCTTCGACGAGGCCGGCGCCGACGTGTTGCTGGTCGGCGATTCGCTCGGCATGGTCGTGCAAGGCAACGACTCGACCCTGCCCGTGACGATGGACCAAATGGTCTATCACTGCAGGGCCGTCACCAAAGGCACCAAGCGGGCGCACGTGGTCGGCGACTTGCCGTTCATGAGCTACCAGGCCGGCATCGAAGACGCGGTTCGCAACGCGGGCCGGTTGGTCTCTGAAGGTGGCGTGGGCAGCGTGAAGCTCGAGGGCGGGCAGGAGTTCGTCGACGTCATCTCACGCATCGTTCGGGCCTCGATACCAGTGATGGGCCACTTGGGGCTGACGCCGCAATCGGTGCACAAGATGGGCGGCTACGTGGTGCAGGGGCGCGATGAAGACACCGCGCGCCGCTTGCTCGAAGACGCCGTCGCGCTCGAGCAGGCCGGGGCCTACGCGGTGGTGCTCGAGGGCGTACCGTTGGAGCTGGGCAAGCAGATCACCGCTCGGCTCTCGATACCCACCATCGGCATCGGCGCCGGCAAGTACTGCGACGGGCAGGTGCTGGTCAGCTACGACCTGCTGGGGCTCAACCCCAACTTCAAGCCGAAGTTCGTCAAGCGCTACGCCAACCTCTTCGAAGGCGTCACCGACGCAGCCAAGACCTTCTTCGCCGAGGTGCGCTCGTCGCATTTTCCCGATGAAGATCATTCGTTTCGCAACGCCAACATGCGGCTGGTCGCCTCGAACCCCGATCTCGCGGTCGGCGAGCGCGACGAGAAGAGCGGCGTCTACGGCGTGCCGGTGTGAGTGGCGCGGTGAGCGTGCTCGAGACTCCCGACGCGGTGCGGGCGTGGGTGCGCGAGCGCAATCGGTCAGGGCAACGCATCGCCCTGGTGCCGACGATGGGCTTTCTGCACGACGGGCATGTGTCGTTGATGCGAGAGGCCCGCGCGCGCGCAGACGTGGTGGCGGTCAGCATCTTCGTGAACCCGACCCAGTTCGGGCCCAAAGAAGATTTGAGCCGCTACCCGCGTGACCTCGCCGGAGACCTTCAGAAGTGCGAAGCGGCCGGGGTCTCGGTCGTCTACGCCCCGCAGCCGGCAACGGTGTACCCAGAGGGGTACCAGAGCTACGTCACCGTCGAAGCCGTCTCGCAGGGGATGGATGGCGACCGGCGCCCCGGGCACTTTCGCGGCGTGGCCACCGTGGTCACCAAGTTGTTGGCCCTCTTCAGGCCCGACGTCGCGGTGTTCGGCGAAAAAGACTACCAGCAGCTGCAGGTCATCACCGCGCTCAACGCCGACCTCGAGCTGGGCGCGCAGATCATCGGCATGCCCACCCGTCGCGACGCCGATGGGCTGGCAATGTCATCTCGCAACTCGTACCTCTCGCCGATAGACCGGGTGAGGGCGGTAGCGTTGTCGCGCGGGCTGTTCGCCGCACAGGCTGCCGCACGGGCCGGTGAGACAGACGTGAGGGCCCTGATTGCGCTGGCCCGTGCGCCGCTGACCGAAGGGGCGATTCGCGAAGACTACCTCGAGGTTCGGCACGCCAAGACGCTCGCGCCGCTCACCACGCTCACCCCGGCAGAGCCAGCCCGTATGCTGGTCGCCGCCTTCTTGGGCACCACCCGGCTGATCGACAATTTGGCGCTCACGTAAAGGCGCCATTGCCCGGGGAGCGCGGTGTATAGAGCGGCGGTAAGAGCATGAGCCACAAAGCGTCAACGCGTGAGAAGAGCACCGGTGAGCGCATCATCTGCGAGCACCGCCGCGCGAAGCATGACTACACCATCGACGACACCATCGAGGCAGGCATTGCGCTAATGGGCAGCGAAGTGAAGGCGCTGCGCAACGGCGAGGGCAACTTGAACGACGCGTATGCGTTGCCTTTCAAAGACGAGCTGTTTCTGCACAACGCCCACATCGGCGCCTACAAACCGGCGATGGCGTTCGGGCACTTGCCCGTGAGAACCCGCAAGTTGCTGCTCCACCGAAAGGAAATCGATAAGTGGAGTGCGAAGGTGCGCGAGCGGGGTTACACGATTGTGCCGTTGATGCTCTACTTCAAGGGAGCCCACGTGAAAGTGCGGCTCGGTCTGGCACTGGGCAAGACGAACATCGATCGCCGTAGCACCATCAAAGAACGGGAGACGAAGCGAGAGATTGATCGCGCGCTTCGACGCAGGTGATGGACAAGCGAACCCAGGAAAAAAAGAAGCGCCTGCTGGAGTCGCTCGAGAAGGGCATGGCCCAGGTGCATCTCGACGCGCGCAGACCGTTCGTCGGAGTGCCCGAGCGTTTCAAAGATCAGCCCCAGCTGGTGCTGAACATCAGCTACCGGTTCGAGCCCCCCGATTTGACGGTCAGCGATTGGGGCGTGCGCGAGACCTTGAGCTTCGGCGGCGAGCGGTTCATGTGTGGCATCCCCTGGTCGGCGATTTTTGCCGTCGCCAGCGTGGTGACCCGCGAATTTTGGATGTACCCCGATGACATGCCGGCCGAGGTGATGGCCAACGCGGTCGAGAAGTACGGCGGCGGCGAGGTGCGTGCGAAGTGGCCCAAGACCAAAGAAGAAGAGGCGGCCGCCGCGGCGAAACCGAAGGCGTTGCTGCGCGAGGTCGTGCTCGAGAAGTCAGATGACGACGAGGCGCCCCCCGAGGGCCCCAAAGACCCGCCCGAGCCGCCCAAGCGAGGCCATTTGCGGGTGGTGAAGTAAGCGGTCTCGCCGTGGAGCTCGCCTCGTTGCCAGTGGTGGAGTCGCTTCGTCGGTCGGGCCCGGTCACCTTCGAGCGGGTGCGGTGGCCTGGCATCGAGGCGCCGGTGCTGCTCGCCCGGGTTGCCCGCGATGAGGTGCTGGCCGAGTCATTTGCTCCCGCGCAGCGGGCCAGCTTGCTGCGGGGGCCCGGCCTGGCGCAGAGCCTCGAAGTGTTTTGGGACGAGCCGGTACCGCACATCGTGCAGGCGCTCCCGGAGGGCATCTCGCTTCGTGAGCTTCGTGCCGAGCGGCTGGGCTGGCGGGTCGCGTGCTCGGTGGTCAGAGCGATGGCCCAGGGCGTTGCCACGCTGCACGAGCACGGGTTTGGAGCGGGGCGGTTGGGCGCTGCGTCGGTGTGGTTGGGCACCAGCGGCGAGGCGGTGCTGCTCGGGCACGGGTTGACGCAATTGAAGTACCGCTCGCAGCCGGGGTCGCCGAGTGAGATGCCTCCTGAAGAGCTGGCGGGGCTGGGCGAGATTTCACCCGAGCTGCCGGGTGACTCGTTTCGGTTGGGGCTCTTGTTGATGGAGCTCGCGGTGGGAGACCACCCGTTTCACCACCTGACGCCCGCGCAGTTCATCGAGGGTCGCTGGGAGCTCGACTTCGCGGCCTATCGCGTCGAGTTGGCGCCGGTCGCGAAGGTGCTGGCGATGTTGATGCACCCGAGCTCGATCGCTCGCCCTCGGGGCGCGCTGCTGATTGAGGTGATTGATCAGGCGTGCCCTGGCGATTGGCGCTCGGTGGTCGCCGCGGCTGCGAAAGACCTGGTGATGAAGTAGAGCGCACGGCAGGTCGCTCACCACTGGGGGCACTGTGCCTGGTCTTCATCACCTTCGTTGGTCGGGCTTCGGCCTCGCGATGCTGCTCGCTGCCACCGCGTGCCTGGGCGGCTGTCAGGCCCCGGTCTGTGTCGCCGGTGAGACGCGGGCCTGTCTTGGGGCCGGAGCATGCCAGGGCAGCCAAGCCTGCAACGCAGAGGGGAGCGGCCTCGGCAGCTGCGACTGCGGGTCGGGGGCGGTTGGCGGCTCAGCAGACGCGGGCGCAGACGCCGGAACCGACGGTGGCGCGAGCGCAAGCGTTGACGCGGGCAACGCGGTGCCCATCGCCATGGGTCAGACCGGGCCCCTGGGCATCGCCGTCGATGCGACGCACGTCTATTGGACGACGTACGGTGATGGCACGGTGATGAAGGTGCCGCTCGCAGGCGGGAGCGCCCTGCCGCTCGCGTCGAATCTCGCCACGACCAGTCGTCACCCCAGCGCGATCGCAGTCAACGCGACCTTCGTGTACTGGACGACGACCGGAGATGGCACCGTCATGAAGGTGCCTCTGAGCGGTGGCACCCCCAGCGCGTTGGTGCCAGCACAAGGTGCCTCGCAGGGCCTCGCGGTCAGCGCGAAGGGCGTCTACTGGACGAGCACACTCGCTGGCGCCGTGATGAAGAGCGCCCTCGATGGAGGCTCACTCACCACCTTGGCTGACGGGCAATCGAACCCCCGAGGCATCGCGGTCGACGCGAACAGCGTCTACTGGGTCAACGGAGGCACGACGGCGAACGGGGGCTCGGTGATGAAGGTCTCCGAAGGTGGCGGCACCGCGGTCACGCTCGCGACGGTGCCGAGCTACCCCTGGGCCCTCGCGGTCGATGCCACCAGCGTCTATTGGACGAACTACGACGGCAAGGTGCTCAAGGTCTCGGTGAATGGAGGCGCGGTCACCACGGTGTCGAACGGGCCCGCCGAGGCTCGCGCGATCGCCGTCGACGAGGTCAACGTGTATTGGGCGACGTACTTCGAGGGCAAGGTGATGAGCGCTCCCTTGAACGGAGGCCCGATCAGGGTGCTCGCGTCAGGGCAGGGCGCACCGCAGGGCCTCGCGGTCGACGAGAAAAACCTCTACTGGACCAATGGGTACACCGGCACGGTGATGAAGCTCGCCAAGCCGTAGCCCCCCGCTCGTCCTGAGGGTCGAAGGACCCCCGTCCAGCCAGGCTGACTTCTTCGATGACCCTGGCTTCATCCTTCGAGAACCTCAGGATGAGCGGCCTGTTTGCGCCGCGACTGCCGCAGCTGCACACGGTGTCGCCCTGCATTAGAGCCTTGCCCATGCTGGTCTCTTCCCTCGGGTTTCGACGCTTCACGCTGGTGACGCTGGGCTTTTGTCTCGGGGTCATCGTCTGGGGCGCGTTCGTTCGAGCGACCGGCTCGGGGGCTGGGTGCGGAGATCACTGGCCCAACTGCAATGGCGAGCTCATGCCCCGGGCGCCGACCACGCAGACGTTGATTGAGCTGACGCATCGTCTGACGAGCGGGTTGTCGCTGGTCTCGGTGGTGGTGATGTTCGCCTGGGCCCGGCGTGCGCACCCCCAGGGTCACGCGGTGCGACGCTCGGCGGGGTGGTCGCTCGGGTTGATGATCAGCGAGGCGCTGCTCGGAGCGATGTTGGTGAAGCTCGAGCTGGTCGCCAACAACGCCACGGCGAATCGGGCCTTCGCGATGTCACTGCACCTGATGAACACCTTCTTGCTGCTGGCCGCGATCACCTCGACCGCCGTCTGGGCCTGGCGCGGAGATCGCAAGGTCACCTGGTCGGGCGTGCCGGCATTTTTTCTCGCCGCGGCGTTCGGGCTCACCGCGCTGGTCGGCGTCACCGGAGCGGTGACCGCGCTGGGAGACACGCTCCACCAGCAGGAGCAGCACAACGCCTTCGTCGAAGTGCTGATTCGATTTCGAATCGTGCACCCCTTGAGCGCCATCGCCGCGACGTTGAGCGTGTTGGCCGCGGCGAGCGTCGCCCGGGCCCGAGCGGGCATCTGGGCCACGGCGTTGATGAGCGTGGTGTTGATGCAGGTGGTGGTGGGGCTGATCAACGTGCAGCTCGCGGCGCCGACCGCGGTGCAGCTGGTGCACTTGCTGTTGGCTGACTCGGTGTGGGTGCTGCTGGTGGTGGTCTCGCGGGTGCAGCTGGGTGAGCCGCGCTTGCAACTGCCTGCGCAACGCGTTGGGGTGACCGCATGACGACCCTGGTGGCGGCGGCGCAAATGACCAGTGGAGCCGACAAGGCTCACAACGTGAAGACCGCCACCGAGCTGATTCGTCGCGCGGCGGGCCTGGGAGCGACGTTCATCGGGTTGCCTGAGAATTTCTCGTGGATGGGCCCCGAGGCCGAGCGGGTCGCCGCCGCCGAGTCACTCGAAGGGCCGACGCTCTCGCAGTTCGCGCAACTGGCGCGCTCGCTGAAGGTGACCCTGCTGGCAGGGTCGGTGCTCGAGACCGGGGCTCCGGGTGATCGGCTGTTCAACACCAGCGTGCTCTTCGGGCCCGATGGCGCGCGGCTCGGCGTCTATCGAAAGATTCACCTCTTCGACGTCGAGGTGGGAGACGGGCAGACGTACCGCGAGTCGGCGGCCGTCGCTCCCGGCAGTGAGGTGGTGGTGGCCGAGGCGCCGCTGGGCAAGGTCGGCATGTCGGTGTGTTACGACCTGCGATTTCCCGAGCTATATCGGCAGCTCTCGCAGAATGGCGCCGTGTTGCTCACCGTGCCCGCCGCGTTCACCGTGGCGACCGGCAAAGACCACTGGGAGGTCTTGCTGCGGGCCCGCGCGATTGAAAATCAGGCGTACGTGCTCGCTCCAGCGCAGCAGGGGCGGCACCCGAAAGATCGAATGACCTGGGGCCACGCGATGCTGGTCGACCCGTGGGGGTTGGTGACGGCGCGCGCTTCAGAGGGTGAAGGGCTGGCGGTCGGCGAGGTGAACCTCGAGGCGCTGGCGCGCATTCGACGAACCTTGCCGGCGCTCGAGCATCGACGGCTGCGCTGAGGCGCCGCGCCCAGGTGACCCGCTTCTGGCCTGGCGTGATAACGCGCCCGGTTTTCTCAATGAGAAACCGACGCAATTGCTTCGTAGAAGGCCGACAAGTCATGCCGTCTCCCCAGGCCGCGTGACACGGATGCCGCGTTCACGCATGGTCGCCGACAATGACAAGCAGCAGAGATGCTCGCGCGCAACCCTTCCAAATCGACGTGCCGACTGAAGTTCTCGATGACCTGCGCCTGCGGCTGCGCCAAACCAGATGGCCCGAGCAGCTCCCCGGTATCGGGTGGGCCCAGGGCACCGACCAAGACTGGCTGCGGCAGCTCGTCTGGTATTGGGCCGATACATTCGATTGGCGCGTGTGGCAACGGAGGCTCAATGCGCTCCAACACTTCACGTATGAGGGCGTTCATTTCGTTCACCAGCGCGCGGCCTCCGGTCGGGGCATGCCTTTGATTCTCACGCACGGCTGGCCCGGGAGTTTTCTCGACTATGTCGGCCTGTTGCCAATGCTTGAAGCGTTCGACGTGGTCGTGCCTTCTCTGCCCGGGTATGGATTTTCGCCGCGCCCGGCCGAGGTTGGCCTGCACTACCGACATGTGTCGGAGCGCTGGCATCGCCTCATGACCGCGCTGGGGTACTCGCGCTACGGCGCCGGCGGCGGTGACTTTGGCGCCGGAGTTTCAACCTTCCTCGCGCTCGACCACCCCGAAGCCGTGATCGGCCTCCACCTCACCACCGCAGAGCTCACGCCCAAGGCTGATGGCGCGGCGCTCACTGACGAAGAGCAGGCGTACCTTGCAGTCAATCGCCACTGGGCTGCGCGCGAGCGGGGGTACAGCTCAATACAGTCGACCAAACCTCAGACCATCGGCTACGGCCTGAACGATTCTCCGGCCGGGTTGGCAGCGTACTTGGGCGAGAAGTGGCGTTCATGGAGCGATGTCACCCCAGCCGACGATTTTCTCTGTGCGACGTTTACGCTGTATTGGGTCACTCAGACGGTCACATCATCGATGCGCGATTATTGGGACAATCGCTGGTACCCGGTCGAGCCCACCTTCGTTCAGACGCCGACGGCGTTCGGTGTCTTTGCGAATGAGACGGTACCCGAAGGTGCACCACCGCGCTCGTATCTCGAGCGTCTGTACAACGTCAGCCGCTGGACCGTTTTTTCGCACGGGGGCCACTTCGCACCAGTCGAGCAACCTGCGGCCGTCGCCGACGATCTCGCCGCGTTCTTCTGCGAGCGGCGTTGACGCGACCCACTTCTGCTGCCTTCAGAGCGAGCGCACCTTGAACGAACGGCCTTTGATCTTGCCGTTGCGCAGGCCGTGCAGCGCGCGCTCTGAGCGTTCTTTGCGAATGGCGACGTAGGTGCGGCTGGGGTGAACGTCGATTTTGCCGACGTCGGTGCCCGCCAGGCCAATCTCTTGCGTCAGCGCGCCCAGCAGGTCACCGGGGCGCAGCTTGTCTTGTTTGCCGCCGTCGATGAGCAGGGTCACCATCGCCACGGGGGCCGGAGGCGGCAGGGCCTCGGCGCCGGTGAGGTTCAGCTCTCCCCAGCGAACCGGCTTGCCCCGTCTGGCTTCGATGGCGTCGACCCGCTCGCGCTCCCGTCGGGAGCACAGCGAGAAGGCCAGGCCCTTTTCACCGGCTCGCCCGGTGCGGCCGATGCGGTGCACGTGTTGATCTGGGTCGGTGGGCAGCTCATACGAGATGACGGCCGGCAGTTGCTTGATGTCGAGGCCACGGGCGGCGACGTCGGTCGCGACCAGAATCGAGCAGCTCTTGTTGACGAAGCGCAGCAGCACTTCGTCGCGGTCGCGTTGCTCGAGCTCTCCATGGAGCGCCAGCACCGAGAACCCGCGCTGGCCAAGCTGCTCGGTCACATCGCGTACGTCGTTTCGGGTGTGACAGAAGATGAGCGTCGATTCGGGCGTGTACTGGTGAAGCAGCACGGTCAGCGCGTCGAGCTTCTGGTTGGGTGAGACGTCGAAAAAAATCTCCTCGATGTCGTCGGCGTCGGCCGGCGTCTCGACGGTGATCTCCACCGGGGCGCGCTGGAGGTCGCGGCTGAGGCTTTGAATATCGGGCGGGTAGGTGGCTGAGAAGAGCAGGGTCTGGCGGGCCTTCGCGGTCTGGGCCACCACGTCGCGAATCGATTCGGCGAACCCCAGGGCGAGCATGCGGTCGGCTTCATCGAGCACCAGAACAGAGAGCGTTCGCAGGTCGATGGTCTCGCGGCGCAGATGGTCGAGAATTCGACCCGGAGTACCCACCACCACCTGCGGCGGCTGCTCGAGCGAGGGCAGTTGGGTGCGAACGGGCACGCCCCCGCAGAGGGTCACGATTCGGCAGTTCGGTATGAAGCGGGCCAACCGGCGCAGCTCGGCGCTCACTTGATCGGCGAGCTCGCGGGTCGGGCAGAGCACCAGCGATTGCACCCGTGCCTGCGCGACGTCGATGTTGGTCAAGACGCCGAGGCCGAACGCGACCGTCTTGCCGCTGCCGGTGCGCGCCCGGGCGATCACGTCTTTGCCCTCGAGAATCGGAGGCACCGCCTGCACCTGAACCGGCGTCATGGAAGCAAAACCCAAGACTTCGATTGCTCGGGCCAGCGGGGCTTTCAACGCGAGCGCTTCGAAACCAGACATTCGCCGCTCGTAGCACCCTCTTGCATCGTGGGCAGTGGGCGTCTTGAAGTAGCCATGCATATGATAATCATAATGATAATCATGAATATTATAGGCGTGCTGGTGACTTGGTCTGCTCAGCTCCGTGGGAGAGCGCTAAGGGGGCGTGCGTGGCTCCCGACCGCAGGCCTGCATTGTGGTACCCGTACGCGCCACTGGGTGCGATGCGCCCGCCGCTCGAGGTGGTCTCCGCGGCTGGGGTGCGGCTGCGGCTGGCCGACGGCCGTGAGCTCATCGACGGAGTCGCTTCGTGGTGGTGCGTGCTTCACGGCTACAACCACCCTTCGCTCAACCGGGCCATCGAGCAGCAGCTGGGCCGCTTCGCGCATGTAATGCTGGGCGGGCTGGTGCACGACGGAGCCCGGCGGCTGGCCGACCGGTTGGTCTCGCTCTACCCGGGCATGCAGGCCTGTTTCTTCGGCGATTCGGGGTCGGTGGGGGTCGAGATTGCCCTCAAGATGGCGGTTCAGTACTGGGTCAACTGTGGAGCCCGCGGTAAATCGAGCTTCGTGGCGCTCTCGGGCGGGTACCACGGTGACACCGTCGGCGCGATGTCGGTCGGAGAGCCCGACGACCTGATGACCGCCGCCTTCTCTGGGATGATGCGCTCACAGCACTTCGTGCCCCGGCCCGAGGGGTGGCCAGCGAAGAACCTCGAAGCGTGTCTCGACTCGCTCGAGGCGACGCTCAAGGAGCATGCAGGCACGGTGGCGGCCTTCATCTGCGAGCCGGTGCTTCAGGGGTACGGCGGGTTTCAGCCGTACGACCCAGAATATCTGCGTCGAGCGCGGGCCCTCTGCGACCAGTACGACGTGTTGATGATCTTCGACGAGGTGGCGACCGGCTTTGGGCGCACCGGCACCCTCTTCGCGTGCGAGCACACTGGCATCGCCCCTGACATCGCGGTGCTCGGCAAGGGCCTCTCGGCGGGGTACCTCGGGCTCTCGGCGACGCTGGCCAATGAACGGGTGTACTCCGCGTTCTTCTCGCCTGACCCGAGCAAGGCGTTCATGCACGGGCCGACGTTCATGGGCAACGCCCTGGCCTGCGCGGTCGCGCTCGAGAGCCTCGACCTGTTTTTTTCGCAGAAGCGCCTCGACGATGTGAAGCGAATCGAGTCGGTGCTGCGTCAAGAGCTGGGCAGCTTCACCCACCCCCTGGTGCGCGAAGTGCGGGTGTTCGGCGCGATGGCGGTGCTCGAGACCGTCGACTCGAAGGCCTGGCACGGGCTGCGCGAATTCGCGGTCGAGCGCGGGGTGTGGCTGCGGCCTTTTGCGCGCTTCGTCTACACCATGCCGCCGCTGACCATCTCGAACGATGAGGTTCGCTCGGTATGCGGGGTGATGAAGGCCTGGTTCGCTGCTGCTCAGTGACAGACTTCGCTGCGAAGCGGAGCCCGAGTGCGCTGGTGGTGTCGAAACTCAGAGCCGTTGCGCGCGGCGTTCACGTTGAGGGTGTGCATGCGGCTGCCATCATCGCGTGCCAGAAACGCCAAGCCCTCTTGCTCGCCGGTGGTGTCGATTGAGAACAGCCGCAGCACGGTGCCGGTCTCGAGGTCGAGCTTGAACACGTTCTTCTGCGAATCATCGGTGGCCATATACAGCGCTGACTCGAAGACCTTCGCGCCTTGAACTCGCCCGAGCGGCGTACCCACCGGCATCGTCAGCGGGAGCGACCGGTTCAGCACCATCGTCGACAAGGTGAAGATATTGAGCTGCATCGTCGGGTCCCACTCCGCGAGGTAGGCCTCGTTGCGCGGGCCGTTCACCGCGACCCAGGGCACGCCCTTGGTCTGCAAGGTGTTCGAAATCGAATAGGTCGTGCCCGGCGAGAGCGACTGTGGGTTGTAGGTCACGACCTTCGGGTTCGCGTAGTTCTTCGAGCCGTCTTCGATGGGCGCGTACAGCGTACCGTTGACGACATCGATGTCGCCGATGTGGTCGCTCCCCGCCAGCCCCAGCAGGAAGGGAATCGCCACGGGATTCGACTTCTCGGACTTGGTGAGCTCGAGGTTGGTGCGCTCGAGCGAGAGCGTACCGCTGAAGAACCAGGACACGCCGTCGGTGGCGACCCCTTGCCCGCGACCCAGCGCGGTCGAGCCCGAGAACGAGTCGATAGTGGGCAGCTGCGCCCAGGTCTCGTCATCGACCTGGCGAATGAACCGGTCGAGCGCCACGGCCGGCGCGAGTGCCACGCGCCCGCTGATCAACTGCCCGACCCGCGAGCTGACGTCGCTGAGCGTGATGAGCGACAGGGGCACCGGGAGCGCCGCCGGGCTGGTCGCGACCACCTTGAGCCCATTGGTCGAGTCATTGTCTTCGTCGAGGCTGAACAGCAGCACGAGGGCTTTCTCGAGCTCGGCGGTGCGCGTGCAGGTCGACCCGACCAACTGCCAGGCCGTGACCTTGGCGGCTGGGGTGACCGGCGCGAAGTTCACGTCGCCGACGCTGAAGACGACCTGTTGCCCTGGAGCCGCGACGAAGGCGCCAGTGGCATCGGTGACGCCTTGCACCGAGCCGCTCGAGTAGCGAACGCCGGCGATTGCGCCCGGCCAGGGCCCTGGGCCGCCGACCAATTGACCGGAGGTGACCCCGGCGTCGAGGCCGAGAAGGGGCCCGGCGTCATTGGTGCCCGAATCACTCGTCACGGCGGCGTCGCTTCCCGTCACGACGGTGCCCGAGTCCGGTCCACCGACGACTCCGGCGTCGCCATCGCCAGGGGCCCCCGCGCAGGCCGCGAAAAGCAACGCATTGACGATAATCAGGGCTCGCACCGAACCCTGGTAGCCGCAGAACCCCTCGCCCGTCAATCGAAGGGGCTTTCGGCTCGAAGCACGAAGCCCGTTCAAGACGCGGGGTCTTGAACGGGCGGTTTCAGCCACATCGGGAGCCTTGAAAATCAACCACCGGCGCCAAGGTCGAGCGGCTGGTACCCGGGCTGCTTCTTCTCTTCTTGAAACCGCGCCGCCGAAGCGCGAGCGGCCGCCAGGTCGCCCTTGACCGTATTTTTCACGGGCTGAAAAACGTCGTCGTCGATGCGTGAAGCGAACTTCGCCAACGGCCGGGTGAGCTTCTGAAAGACGTGGTCATCGAGCCAGCTGAGGCCCTTCTTCGTCGCGGTCAGGGGCGGCTGAATCAGTTGATCATCGATGGCGGGGCCGGCGACGTTTTTGATGCACTTCGCGGCGATCTGCATTTCGTCTTTCACCGAGTAGTCAGATGGGCCAGCGGGGCGGTTGCAGAGGGCAGGCGTGAAGGTGACGGTCATGACAATCTCCAGGAGTTGTAGTGGTTTGGGTGGGGTTTTTTTGAAGCTGAAGACGAAGAAAGTATCGGTCGGTGGTCTCAGGTGTTGTCACCTGACGTGCTTTTTTTTCTCTCAGTTCTCGAGAAGCCGTCCCGTCTCCTCGGGCGCTTCTCGTGCTAGGGGGTCGCTCATGCGCCGACATCGAGTGGCAGCGCTGATCGCAGCGACGATGTTGGCCGGTTGCGCTCAGAGCGCCATGCCTGGCTTCTCAGTCGTCGACGCCGACGACGCGCAAACCGAGCTGCTGCTCAGCGACGCCGAGCTCGTCTCGATACCCGGCAGCGATGTCACCTTGGCGGTGTGGCAATCGCAACACGCCTTCGCGTTCAAGCGTGGCACCGACCGCTTCAGCCCCGCCAAACGAGCACGCTACGAGCTGATGTTTCGCGGCGGCGAATCGCACGACCCGTTGATGCGCATCAACGCAGGCGAAGCATCGCTCTACCTCGTACAATTCTACGGAGTCGCCCTGCCTGAGATGCTCGCGGTGCTGCTCAAGGCAGGCGGCGAGGCGGTCGCGCCGTTCCCGCTCCACGCGTACATCATGCAATTGCCTCCGGCCGCGTTGCAGGCAGCCCGTTCTGCCCGCTTCGTTCGCGCGGTCGAGCCGTTCGACGCACGACACCGCTTCGAGCTGGGTGGCACCGGCCGGTACCTCGTGCGCCCCTCGAGCGATCGCCCAGAGGTGCGCGGTGCGCTGATCGCCGAGCTGAACGCCCTTGGCGCGACGGTGCACCTGGCCACCGCGAATCACTACGTCATCGAAGCGACGATGACCTCGGCTCAGGTCGCCGCTGCCGCCCAGTTGGGTGAGGTGCTGCACATCGACCCCTGGTCACCCCCCGAGCCCGACATGGACAAAGTGCGAATCTTCTCGGGCGCCAACTTTCTCGAAGAGACCCTCGGCTTCACCGGCACCGGCGTGCGCGCCGAGGTGATGGACACGAATGTCTTCGATCAACACCCCGACCTCCAGAACCGCGGCATTCTCTTTCACGGAGCGCACGCAGGAGATCTCTCGCACGGCACTCCGACGACCGGCATTCTCTTCGGAGACGGCAGCGCCAACCCGGCGGCCCGAGGCCTGCTGCCCACCGCGCAACCCATCTTCGCCAGCTACGACCTCTTTCTGCACGAAACGGGAGATCGCTACGCTCACACCGCCGAGCTCACCAAGCCGCCCTACGAAGCGGTGCTGCAATCGAACTCCTGGGGTTCGGCACTCACCTCGGAGTACACGAACCTCTCGGCGGAGATGGACACCATCGTCTTCGACCTCGACTTCTTGATCTTCAACTCGATGAGCAACTCGGGAGATCAGCGCGTGCGCCCGCAAGCCTGGGCCAAGAACGTCGTCTCGATCGGCGGCATCAACCACTTCGACACCCTCGACACCGCCGACGACCGGTGGGATCAGAGCGGCTCGATCGGCCCCGCCTCCGACGGCCGTCTCAAGCCAGACCTGGCGCACTTCTACGACCAGGTTCTCGCGCCATCGGCCAGCGGCAAATACACGCAGTTCGGCGGCACCAGCGCAGCGACTCCGGTCACCGCCGGCTATGGCGGCCTCTTCATGCAGATGTGGAGCGCAGGCGTGTTCGGCAACCCGACTCCGGGCACGACAGTGTTCGAGAACCGGCCGCACTTCAGCACCGCGAAGGCGATGCTGATCAACGGCGCGACCCAGTGGTACTTCAGCGGCGCGACGCACGACCTCACCCGAACCCACCAGGGCTGGGGCCGGGTCGACGTCAAGCGGCTCTACGAGCTGCGCAACTCGGTCTTCATCGTGAACGAGACCGAGCTGCTCACCCAGAGCCAGGTGAGGCGCTACGAGCTGAACGTGCCAGCGGCCACACCCGAGCTCCGCGCGACCTTGACCTGGGCCGACCCGGCCGGAGTGCCCTCAGCCGGCCTCCACCGCGTCAACGACCTGACCCTCAAAGTCACCGCGCCCGACGGCACGGTGTACTTCGGCAACAACGGCCTCGAGCTTGGGCTCTTCTCGAAGCCCGGCGGTACGGCGAACACCATCGACACCGTCGAGAACGTGTACATCGAGCGCCCGGCCGCCGGCACCTGGGTGGTCGAAGTGCGCGCCGATGAGCTGGCCAAAGACGGCCACCTCGAGACCACCGAAGTCGACGCCGATTTCGCGCTGGTCGTCTCGGGCATTCAACGCGTCGACGCGAACGCGCCTCCCACGGTGCGCTTCACCTCGCCCGTCTCAGGAGCGACCCTCGCAGGCCGCGTGCTCGTTCAGGCCGCCGCGACCTCGTGGAGCAGCACCATCGCCAAAGTGCGCTTCGCGTTGCCCGACGGCACCTTCGTCGATGATCTCGACGCGCCCTACGAGGTCTCATTCGACACGAAGCGGCTCGCCAATGGCCCTGCGACCTTCACGGCGGTGGCCACGACGGCCGACCTGAAGACGAGCCCGCAGGCCGCCCTCGAGGTCACCATCGAGAACCTGACCAATCAACGCCCGGTCGTGAGCCTCTCCGGGCCGGCTGGAGAGCTTCACAGCAAGGTCTCATTCACCGCGACGGCGTCAGACCCCGAGAGCGCGGTCGCGAAAGTTCAGTTCACCTTGCCCGACAACTCGACCGTCGACGTCGTGACGGCGCCGTACCTGGTGAGCTTCGACACCAACCTGGTCGCCAGCGGCGAGTACACCGTCACGGCCATCGCCACCGATGATCAAGGCCAGCCAAGCCTGCCCAGCACGCTGAAGATCGTCGTGAACCACCTGCTCGATTGCGCCGACGGGAGAGTCATCGCGGCTGGCTTGCCGATGAAGATCCCCGACAACACGAAGGCGGGCGTCGAGGTACCGCTCGAGGTCGTGGGCGATGGCCAGCTGATCTCGGTCTCGATTTCACTCGAGATCAACCACAGCTATCGCGGCGATCTCATCGTGCAGCTCACCAGCCCCACGGGCCGGGCGATCGATCTCACCCGTCGGGTGGGAGGCGCAGCCGACGACTTCGTGCTTTCCAATCAGGCCCTCTCCGGGTTCTCAGGCCTGGCCGCCGGCACGTGGAAGCTCAGCGTCGTCGACGCGGCGATCAATGATCTCGGCTCGGTCAACACCGCTTCGTTGCTGATCAAAACCGACTGCCGGCCGTGACCTCAGTGGGTCAAACGCACTGACAGGGTCGCATCGGCGCGGTCGGGCAAGCGGCCCTTCCACGATTGGTAGCCGGCGCGGCGAACTTCGAAGGTCTGGGTGCCGATCACGTTGTCGCCAGCCCACGGAGTGGTGCCGATGACTTGCCCATTCACGACGATTTCTGCGCCGTCAGGCTCGCTCTGAATCACGGCCCGGCCCTTCGGCGTCGGCACCGACAAGTGCTGCTCGACTTCGCCAATGGCGCGCACTTCATCGGCTCGCGCCATCGGTGGCGGCGAGATGACGTCTTTGACCAGCGCGAAGATCAAGATCAACACGCCCAGACCCATGCTGCCGAAGACGATGAACAACGGCACGCGCGGTTTGCTGCTGGCAGGCTCGGGCCGAATCGGTAAGGCCGCCACCACCGGCGGAGCCACCTCAGCCAGCTCGAGCGGCGCCGAGCTCGGGTCGACGGGCTCCCAGGTGCCGGGGCTGGCAGGCTCCAACCGGCTCAGCCGGCCTTCGAGGGTACCGTCAGCCGAGAGCGTCGGGCCAGTCGACCCGGGGCCGCCAGTCGGTGGGTCTGACTCGCTCACGGCGTCACGCTCGACAGCTCACGCAAATGCTCCCACACGTAAATGCCGGTTCGGTGCATGTCGCCAAACGTGAAGGTGATCGCATAGTTGCCCACCGGAGCCACCTCGATGATCTTCATCTCGGGCGCAATCTTCTCGATGTCGAAGGTGCGTTTGCCGCTCCACTCCTCGACGCACTCGGCGCAGGGGCAGTACTGCCGCAAGGTGCGAGCCGACACGGTGCTCCGCACGCCGTCGTTCCATTGCAGGGCAAGTGACTTCTGATCAGCAGCCACGTCAGCTGCCGTCGCGACCGGAGCCCGCTTCGCGGGTTTGATCGAGTCCCAGAAGCTCATCGCTGAGCCGCCGCGGGTTCTTCGAGCACCGCGACCACCGCTGCTGCCAAGCGGTCGACGAACCCATCGATCAACACGTTCGCGCGCGGCGCTTCATTGGCGAGCAGCCCCTCTTCGTACGTGACGTCGAGCCCGAAATCGCGCCGAAGCGGGGCGAGCCCCTCGAGGCTCACTGCGTAGTCAGGCTGGGTCGGGTACTTCACCAAGCGACTTCGCATCACCTCGGCGGTGGTGGTGAAGCGCTCGAGCCGCCCATACACCCGCTCTGATTCATGAACTGGGAACCCGGCGAGAATCTCGAGCGGCCAGATGATGAGCCCGAACCCGAACGCGACGTTCTTCAGGGTGCGGTCGCTCTCGACGATCTCATTGCCCTCGACGATGGTGCGCAGCACGCTCACTTCTCCGCTCAGCACCGGTGCCCCCGAGGTCGAGGTCACCCGCCACGACGGCCGCAGCCTCTGCACCGCGGGGATCAGCCGCTTCTGCACCTCGGCCAGCACCAGCGGCTTGGCGAACATCGGCTTCTCTTGCACCTGCCGCGTCATCGCCACCGTCGAAGGCTGCATCGGGCCGCCGAAGCCGCCACCGTAGTAGCCGGGCCCGGTGCCAGGGCCGCCCAACACGTTGAGGTAATCGGTCTTGGTGGTGGTGCTCCACTCGGCCGACTCAAAGAGCGGCTCGATCACCACGATGCGGGTCTGCCCCGGGTCAGGCGGCACGGTCGCGTGGTCTTGCACCAGCTTCGCCGTCGCGCACCCTGACGTGATCAGCAACACCACCATTGGCGCAAATCGAGTCATCACGCCACGGCAATAGCAGAGTCTTCAGCGCATCGTCGACCGCATGAGCGGTATCAGACACTCCCTGAACGCCTGGCAATTCGCCGCGTCGAGGCACTTTTCCATGCTGGTCAGTGCGGAGGCGCGGGCGGCAGGCATGGCGGCGCAGGTCTTGGCGATGGCGGCGTCGGTGGAGTCGCTCTTCCACTCCTCGAGGGCGGCCGAGATCATCGCGTCGCGCCCGTCTTTCTTGACCGAAGCGGCGATGCCCGCCGGTTTGTCGAGGCTGACCCGCAGGTCAACCAACGCGGGAATAAAGGTGTCGGTGCACGCCCGCTGACGCTCGAACACCTTCACGCACGACGCCTGCGCAG
>JANLPS010000171.1:0-22031 GCA_031367385.1 Archangium sp.
CATTGCCTTCACCGACGCGCTCGAGCCCGACGTTCAACCTCCGTGGCGAGAAGAGCTGATGCCGATACCGGTCAACGGCATGCCGCGATTGCACGAGACGGTGTTCTTTCATCGCGCCTCCGCCTCGCTGTACTTCACCGACCTTGCCTTCAACATCGCCCGGCCCGAAGCGCTCTTCGGGCGAATGCTGCTCGGCCTCGCAGGCCCATACGGGCGCTTGTCAATCCCGCGGCTGGGCAGGGTGGGTGTCAAGGTCGCGCTGCGCAAGTCGATCGACGAGGTGGTCGCGCTCGAGCCGCGGCAGCTCATCGTCTCGCATGGAGTACCGGTCACTCACCATGCGACCGAGGTTCTGAAGAGCGCCTTCGCCTTTCTCAAGGCATAGGCCGCAGGGCCGTGTGCGTTTTTGTCTTCTGCCAGCCGCTGTGCTCGATTCGAGGGCATGTCGTTCACTCTGGTGGCACTGCTGCTCGCCCAAACCTTCTTTACGTGGACCGACAAGAGCGGCGTCGAGCACTACACCGATGATCGCTCGTCGATACCCAAAGGCGCGAAGATCACACAGACCGAGGGCGATGAGCTCAACACCATCGAAGACACCACCCGGCCCGTCGCGCCAACACAGGTCAGGCCGGTCGCCGCTCGAGAAGAGAGCGCGCAAGAACGACGTCAACGCGAAGACGCCTGGCGCACCGCGTTTCGCAGCGCTCGCAACCGGGTCGCTGACCTCGAGGTCGAAATCGAAACCGAGCGCAAACAGGTCGAAGAGATCAATGGCCTGCCCGTGACCGGGCGCATCTCGTGCCGCTCGTCAGTCGGCGTCTACGGCGCACCCGGGCGCATCACCACCGGGTACTGCTCGTCGCGCGGCTTCTCTTCGGAGCGCCTGGCCCGCAATCGAGCCCTCTTGCAACGCGCGAAAGACGAGCTCTCCGACCTCGAACGCCGGGCCGCAGACGACGCCGTGCCGCTCGAATGGCGCCATTGACGGGGTGATGGCGCCTTGAGTCTGCTTCGGTGACGCAACGAGCGCATTTTTTGCTGAAATTTCAACGAAGTGCGTGGGGGTGATTGAACCTCCTCCCTTCGCGAATGTACGGTGCTCGGCTATGGCCCCCATCCTTCCCCCAACCTCTGGTGTTGGCGCTCCTGCTGCTCCCAAACGCGCCGTGGCCGAAACTGCAACTCCCGTTGCCTCTGCGGTCATCGAGCCGTTGCTGTGGGGTGGAGACACGATGGGCGTCGTCGAGCACACGAAAAGTGGGTTCGTTCAGGCCAAAAACAAGACCTACGCCGAGGCGACGGCTGCCTTGAGAAACGGCAACATCCCCTCGAGCGCGTACACCGCGCTCACTTTGCTCCGGTCACTGAACCTGGCAAGCCTGACTGTGCCCCAGCGAATCGAGCTTGCGAAGGTCTTTGCGAACAAGAGCGATTACTCTTTGGTGAAGTCTGATGTTCGCCGCGAAGAGGGCATTCTCGCCGTGCTCGACGCGCCCACGGGCCGCATCGCGCTGGCCCGTGCGCTGTATCAAGGCGCCCCGGGCGAACGCCCGATCGATAGCATTGGCAAGGCCTTCACCCATGAAGCCCAGGAGGCGAAGCTCGCAGGCCTCATGGGCAAAGAACTCCGCGCGGCGCGAGGCGAGTGGGCAAAGACTTTCAATTCGCCTGACCCCACCGTTCGCGCGCGCATGGGCACCGTGGCTGCCTCGCGCGACCTGATGCACAGCACCTTTCCCTTTAATGACGGGCCGTACAGCAGCATCTCGTCGACCATCAAAGACGGCAAGATCAGCGCGACCATCGAGAGCCAGCATGGCTCGATCGCCCTGGGCGAACCGTTCGCCGTGCCGGCCACCAATGAAGGCGTTCAGGCAGAGCTCGCCAAGCGCTTCAACCAGTACCACTACGGCACCCAGACCGCGCCGCCGGCCTTCTTGAATGCGCTCATCAAAGATTCGTTGAATGCGCGCACCAAAGATTCGCTCGGCTCTGGCGGGCCCCCCGCCGCCGTTCTCGCCAACGCGGTCAAACTCGAGAATCGAAACTACGCACTGACCTTGCCGGCCGACGTCTGGAGCCGCTTTCTCGGCACCCCAGGCGCCTCGCCCCAGGCCATCAAGAAAGAAATGGTCGGCCAGTTCAGCGGGCTGTTCATGGGGAAAGACGCGGCCGCTAAGCTCGAGAAGAGCATCGAGATCGACCCCAAGACCCAGACCGTCAAGGTCAACCTGATGGACGCCGTGGTCATGGTCGAGGCCAAGCAGCTCAACGATCAGGCCCGCGAATACTTCGCTCACGATGGCCTCGACCCGAACTTTCAGTTCGTTCGCCGGGTCGACAAGCAGCTCCAGTTCGTCGTGCCGTACGGGCTCGCGTCGGCCTTTCAGCCCCTGACCGAGAGCCACCCGAAGAGCGTCGAAGAAGGCCTCGAGACGCTGCGTCAGCGCACGAACGAGCTCGAACTCGGAGCGCCCTCATCGACGCCCGATGGGTTGCTCGCCCTCTCCATCAAAGACGCCAAGCGCTTGATGGCGGCCTCGAGCTTCTCATACGCGGGCGACGCGCAGCACGACGTGCGCAACCTCTACGGCGGTGAGCAGCTCTCGGCGCTCTCGTACCTGCCCTTCGACGGAGTGATGAAAGAGGGCGCGGGGTTCTCCGAAGTAAACCGAACCCGCGAAATCGAGAAGCAGAAGCAGCTCAAGACGCCTCCGGGAGCGCTCGCTGATAAACTTCACCGCCTGGGCTTCGAGATCGAGCGAGAGATCGCGACCCCTCTGGGGCAGGCTCTGGTCGTTCGCAACGACACGCTCGGCATTGTTCGAGTCGTGCTGCGGGGGAGTGATCGCGGGCGGGACTTCTTCACCGACATTCTTTCGCTCGAAGTGCCGTTCAAGCTCAACGACAAGACGCTGAGCGCGGCCGTTGGGTTCTTGCGCTCGGTTGAGTCGATGTACCCGCAGATTCTCGAAGGGGTTCAGAGCGCCACCGCCAAGCTCAAGGAGGCCGGCTTCGAAGACGTCAAGCTTGGTATCGATGGTCACAGTAAGGCCGGTGGCGAAGGGCCCGTGTTGGCCCTCATGCTCGATCATGACGCCGACCTGAACAAAATTCCGAGGCTTCAGCAGGTCAATCTGATCGAGCCGGCGCGTGCCATCGCCCGATGGGACAGTTTCAAGACCGGCATACCAACGATGGTCGGAGCAGGCATTGACGGCTTCATCACTGAGGCCGTTGGGGCCATTCGCGACGCGTTGAATTGGAAGATGAGCGACACGACGGCCGACGTGTACGCGACGAAGCTCGGCTCAAAGACCTCGGTGTGGGCGATGAGCCGCGACATCGTGCCCCACGTCGGCATGTACGGCTTTGGCCGGGTCAAGCCGGGCGGCATTTTGCTGTTCGACGAAGCGACCGGCATGGCCCGTAGTGGCGTCGAGGGCAAGCCCGAGCATTGGATTTCGGACCCCTTCGTCGAAAAACAGAAGAAGGCCCTCTTCGATCAGGGCATCAGCGTTCAGAGCCACATGCTCGGCAACGTCGGCCCGGCGATCTTCAACCAGATCGGGGCTGGCGTCATCACCGATTAGGCATGTGGGGGCCTCCGAAGACTGCACCGCGCGTCGGTTTCTGGTAACTCGCGCGTCAGCGGTTCTTCGGTCCCATAGCTCAGCTGGATAGAGCGGTTGTTTCCTAAACAACAGGTCGCAAGTTCGATTCTTGCTGGGATCACTGTGATGTCTGAATTCCCCCTGGCGAGTGCGCCGATCCCCGCTCCGGTGCTCGAGGTGTTGGCCGGGTTGACCGCCGCCGGGTATCGCGCCTTTCTCGTCGGTGGGTGCGTGCGAGACGCGCTCCGCGGGCAGCCCGCCAAAGACTTCGACATTGCCACCAGCGCGTTTCCTACCCAGGTGCAGCAGGTCTTCAAGAGGGTCATCCCCACCGGCATCGAGCATGGCACCGTCACCGTCGTCACCAAGGGCGTTCACGTCGAGGTGACCACCTTTCGCGCCGAGGCCGAGTACCTCGACGGCCGGCGCCCCTCGAAGGTCGACTTTCACGCCGACATCGAAGCCGACTTGGCCAGCCGTGACTTCACCATCAACGCGATGGCGTACGACCCCATTCGCAGCGAATTGGTCGACCCATTCGACGGGCAGGGCGACTTGAAGGCCCGGCTGGTTCGGTGCGTACGCAGCGCGATGGAGCGCTTCTCAGAAGACGGCCTGCGAGCCATGCGCGCCGTGCGCTTCGCCACCGTGCTCGACTTCTCCCTCGAGCCCCAGACCGAGGCGGCCATCGCGCCGACGGTACCGATCTTTCGCAAGGTCGCCACTGAGCGCATCAACCAAGAATTCGTCAAGCTGCTGCTGGCGCCCAAGGCCACCGCGGGCCTCGAGCTGCTGCGGCGAACGACCCTGCTCGAGGTGTTTCTGCCCGAGGCGCTGAGCGGTGACTTCGAGGCCGTGGGCCGGGCCGCGCCGACCCTCGAGGTGCGCCTCGCCGTGCTGCTGGCCCAGGCCCCTGACGTCAGAGCGGCGCTGCTGCGGCTCAAGTGCTCGAATCTCGAAGCCGAGACCACTGCGCATCTGGTGAAGCACCGGGCTTTGCCCGCTCCGGCCGCCACCGACGCCGAGGTTCGCCGCTGGTTGGCCCAGGCCGGGCCCGAGCACGTCGAGTCGATTCTGGCGGTCAACCAGGCCCTGGGAGCCCCCGCGCAGCCCCGAATTCGCGAGATCCTCGCCTCGAACCCGCCGCTCACCACCAAGGCCCTGGCGCTCGACGGCAAGGCCCTGATGGGCGTTTTGAACGTCGGCCCTTCGAAGGCCATCGGCGACGCCACCAGGCATTTGCTGCAGGTCGTACTCGATGACCCGAGCCGCAATACCGTCGACAGCCTGACCGCCGAAATTCGCGCCTGGTTCAAGGCGTAAATCGCCTCACTTTGTTTCCCACAATGTTCCCCACAGGGGGGTCGGGGCCTCTTCCCAGGGAGACCGCCCAACCGGAGTTCTCCTCTGAGGCGTTTTGGGGATTGGCCGAAACCCTGAGAAGTTTCAATGAGTTGGGGTGTGGCACAAACCCACACATGACCCTGGGCAAAAAATTCTCAACAAGCGCCCAGAGCGCCCGAGCCTGTGGGAAAGATGTGAGAAATCGGCCTCTGAGGGGCCACCCTCGACACCCCCTTTCAGGAAAGCCCAAGGGGTGACATCAAGGCCCGCATGCGCGTCGTCGTCGCCATGTCAGGAGGGGTCGATTCTTCGGCCGCCGCCGCTCTGCTCAAGGAGCAAGGGCACGAGGTCATCGGCATCACCCTGCGGGTGTGGAGCTACGAGAGCACGGCCCAGTGCGGCAGCTGCTGCAGCCCCGATGACATCGATGACGCCCGCGCCGTCGCCGAGAGCCTCGGCATCCCTTTCTACGTGGCGAATGTCGAAGAGCTCTTCAAAGACCGCGTGGTCAGCCCCTTCGTCACCTCGTACCTGAACGGCAAGACGCCCATCCCCTGCGTGGCGTGCAACCAAGACGTCAAGTTCGGCTTCTTGCTCAAGCGCGCCAGGGCCCTCGGCGCCAAGCTCGCCACCGGTCACTACGCGCGCGTCACCCAGACCAACGGCCACTACCAACTCGAGCGCGGCCTCGACGCAGCCAAAGACCAGTCGTACTTTCTCTTCACCCTCAGCCAAGACGACTTGAAAGACGTCATCTTCCCCATCGGGCAGATGTCCAAGGCCGAAGTGCGCGCCCTCGCCGAGCGTCACGGGCTCATCACCACCCACAAGGCCGAGAGCATGGAGATCTGCTTCGTGCCCGACGGCGACTACGCCCGCTTCGTCGAGAAGGTCGCTGGCCCGCAGCCGGTGGGTGAGGTCGTCAACGCCGACGGCGAGGTGCTGGGCGAGCACGAGGGCATTCACAAGTACACCATCGGGCAGCGCCGGGGCCTCAACGTCGTCGCACAAGGGCAGCCGATGTACGTGCAGCGCATCGAGGCCGATACCCGCCGGGTCGTCGTCGGGCCCGCAGTGCAGGCTGAGCGCTCGACCTTTCACCTGCTGCGCCCGCACTGGGTCGATGGCACGGCTCCCATGGGGCGTGACCTCACGGTGAAGATTCGCCACCGCCACGCTGGCTCGACCGCTCGGGTCGTCAAAGACCCTCGAGGGTTCGACATGGTCGAGCTCGATGTGCCGGCTCGCGCGGTGACTCCGGGGCAGGCGGCCGTGTTTTACGACGGCGAACGCGTGCTCGGCGGAGGGTGGATCGCGTAGGCTCGCGCGCAGATGTCTTTGCGTCTGGTCTGCGCTGCGTTCATCTGTGGTTTCGGGCTCGCGTTTCTTCACGCCTGTGGCCCGACGATCAAGCCCTGCTCGGCGAAGACCTGCGATGGCTGCTGCGATGAGAATGGCCAGTGTTTGGCGGGCTCGTCGGTTTTCGAGTGCGGCTCGGGCGGCAACAGCTGTTCGCGGTGCGAAGCCAACCAGGCCTGCCACTCGGGTGAGTGCACGCTCTTCGCTGACGGCGACTACGACGCGAGCTTTCCCCGTGCGCCAGGGGGCGGCTTCAACCCCGACGCCGGTGTCTTCAGGCCCCGCGACGGTGGTTCGGCCAGAGACGCCGGGCCGCGCTCAGATGCCGGGGTAGGGGTGGTGAGCTTCGCGTACGACGTCGCGCCGATCTTCGACGCCCACTGCAGCGGCTGCCACACGTGGGACTCGCCGGCCACCCTCAAGAAGACCTCGACCACCGGCGACTGCACCGGCAGCCCTCGCATCGTGCCCGGCAACACCGATGCGGGCGTGATGATCTCGAAGATTTCGGGCAACCCGATTTGCGGCGGGTCGATGCCGCAAGGGCAGAGCGCGCTCATCGTCAGCAACCCCGACGACGTCGCCACCATTCGCCGCTGGGTCGCTCAGGGTGCCCTCGATAACTGACCGAACGTGGAAATTGACGATGTGCGACAGCGCGCTACCGTCATGAAGACCGATGCGAGACTCACACCGCCTCAAAGAAAAGTACGAGCTGTCGCTCGATAACCGTCAAATCGTCAGCCTGACCGTCGCGTCGTTGGTCGTGCTCGGAGGCGTGTTCGTTCTCGGCGTCGTCGTCGGCAAGAAGCTCGCGAGCGAGATGGTACCCGAGAAGGCCACCGCTGATCTGTTGACCGCGGTCGACCAGAAGACCGCCGCGCTCGACGCGGTGCTGCAACACGAGAAAGACGCGTCGCTCACGTTTCAAGACGAGCTGACCAAGAAGTTCCCCGTCGAGGTGAGGCTGCCTCCGGCGATGCCCACGCCGCCCGCCCCGGTGGCCGTCGCTGAGCCCAAGAAGCCCGAGCCTGCGCTCGAAGCGCCCAAGCCGGTGGCCGAGGTCGCGGTGGTCGCCAGGCCCGCACCGACCAAGCTGCCCGACACCCCGAAAGAAGAGCCCGTCGTCACCCGCACCCACGACGGAGGCCTCAAGGAGGCGTTCGGCAAGGCGCAGAAGCTGCCCGAACCGGCGCCTGCGCCGTCACCGGCCGCCGCGGTGGGCACCTGGTCGCTGCAGCTCTCGGCGTACCAAGATCGCTCCGAGGCTGATCGCTTTGCCGCGGGCCTGCGAGACAAGGGCTACGCGCCGTACATCATCGAGGCGCAGGTGCCGGGCAAGGGCACCTGGTATCGGGTGCGCGTCGGCAAGTTCGCCAACAAAGAAGCCGCTTCGAACTACCTCAACGACTTCAAGCGCGAGACGTCGATGAACGGCATCGTCGCGCCGAACTGACTCCATGCGCGTGACCTTGATGGCAATGCTCTTTCTCAGTGGGTGTGCCCACGTGCCCGAGGCGAAGCAGTGCTCCGACTCGAAGGCGCTGATGTGCGTGACCCGCACCGAGTGCTCGTACGATCGCGCGCGTGACTGTCAGATGTGTCAGTGCGAGTCGATCAACGGAGCCAACTCGGGGCCTCGCTTCACGCTGCCGTAACGCCCCGGTGGCTCATCATCTGTTGCACCAACTCGGCGTTCGACTTCGAGTTCGAGACGGTCGCCTCAGGCACGACGCGGTTGATTCGGCTCGGTACGAAAATCGCCTGGCCTGAAATGGTCATCGCCAGCGCACGCCCCGACTCGAGGGCTTCGGTGATCTTCGCGGTCAAATCGGCCGCAGCGTCGGCGTGCAACCCAGAGAACACCGGCAGCTTGGCGATGTCGCTCGCCGCGTTCACGTACAACACGTCGGGCGCGATCGGCGCCTCGGTGCGACCCGATGCCTTCCGCGCGATCGCCGCGTTCGATTGCGCCTCGGAGCCCTCCGGCGCCGAGCTCCTGGGCTTGGCGGGCACCGAAATCGAACAGGCGCCGACGGTCATGGCCAGCGCCACGCCTTCGGAGAGGGCCTTGGTGAGCTTCGTTCGCAGGGCCGAGGCAGCGACCGTGCTCAAGCCCTCCCAGATGGGGAGCCGCTCGATGTCGGCGACGGTCTTGACCGTGATCACGTTGGCTGCGAGCCGTTCGACGCCGGCCGACACGCGAAAGGTCGGCAGACCAGCGGTCGGGGGCGACGCCCCAGCCGTGGGTACCAAGACCATCGGCGACGCGCCCGCAGCCACGAAGGCGCTTTTCGGCGATTCGGGCGTCGTGACCGAATCAACGCTCACTGGGTCGGCGTGCGCTGAAACTGAGAGCGGCAGGCGAATCGGGGCTGTTTTGATGGTCGTCAAGGGTCACCAGGGCTGGGAGGTCTTGTGATTACCTCCTGCTCAGAAAACCCTTCCCGCCGTACATGGGCGGCCCGGAACTACCCCTCGCTGTTGGGGTTCTTCGTCCACTTGTCGACGTTGCCGTCGCCGTCGAGGTCTTCGCCAACGCGGTCGACCTGGTCGGCTTCCCAGTATTCCCAGTAGTCGACTTTGCCGTCGCCGTTGGTGTCGCGCTCTTTGCGAACCAGCTTGCCCTTCTCGTAGAAGACCCACTCTGAGGGCTTGCCCGCCGCCGACAGGTCTCGCTCGGCGCGAATGCGAACGCCCTTTTCGAAGTAGTTGGCCACGTCGACCTTGCCGTCGAAGTCGAGGTCGAGGCGCTCGACGGCGATCTGCTCTTTGTCGTCGTAGGTGCGGGCGATGTCGACCTTACCGTCCCAGTTGATGTCGAGCTCTTTGCGCACCAGACGGTCGATGTCTTTGCCGTCGGCTGACTTGTCGGCGACGGTGTAGCTCCACACGTCGGGCTTGCCGTCTTTGTTGAGGTCGAACTCGGTGACCTTCTCATTGCCTTGTTTCTTCTGGCGAATGTTGTCGCTGAGCTTCTCGCCGTCAGCGGCCTTGGCGTCACCGGTCTTGGCGGCCGAGGTGGCGGCGCACCCCGAGAGCATGAGAGTCAAACCGACCAGCGCCCCGACGACCCGTTGAGTGAATGTCTGCATGAGTACCTCCGGCATTTAATTCGACCCTCCCTGACTGTCGACATAGCGTTTCTCACAGCCATGGCGCGCAAGAAGATCAGCACCACGATCTACATCACGCCTGAGCAGAACGAGCTCCTCAAGTTGCTCAATCAGAAAACCAAGGTGCCCGTGGCTGAATACATTCGCCAGGGCATCGATTTGGTGCTCGAAAAGTACAAGCAAGAGCTCCCCGGGCAGAACCAGTTGCCGGGTATTTGAGCTACACCTCGCCCCCGTGAGCTCTCTGCGTGGCAAACGGGCGGTGGTGCTCGGCGGAGCCGGTTTCTTGGGCTCCCACCTCTGTGAGCGGCTGCTCGCCGATGGCGCCGAACACGTCACCGCCGTCGACAACTTCATCACCGGCGACCCCAAGAACCTCGCCACAATAAGGGGACAGGCTGCTTTTACACTCGTCGAGCACGACATCACCGCCGGCCTCGACGTTGCGGGTGCAGTCGACTTCGTGTTCAACCTGGCCTCTCCGGCCTCACCGATCGACTACGCCGAGAAGTGGCTCGAGACCATGCGGGTCGGCTCGCTGGGCACCGAGAACGGTCTGCACCTGGCCGAGGCGAAAAAGGCGGTCTTTTTTCAGGCCTCGACCTCTGAGATCTACGGAGACCCGCTGGTGCACCCCCAGGTCGAGACGTACTTCGGCAACGTCGACAGCACCGGGCCTCGCGCGGTGTACGACGAGGCCAAGCGCTACGCCGAGGCGCTGGTGCAGGCCTTTCGACGCAACCGCGGGGTCTCGACCCGAATCGTGCGCATCTTCAACACCTACGGCCCTCGCATGCGGCTCAATGACGGCCGGGTCGTGCCCGCGTTCATCGGGCAGGCCCTTCGCTCAGAGCCCTTCACCATCTTCGGAGACGGCCGGCAGACCCGCTCGTTCTGTTATGTCGATGATTTAATTGAAGGTTTCATTCGCCTGGCCCTCTCAGGAGAGATGGACCCCGTGAACATCGGCAACCCCGATGAGAAGACGATGCTCGAGTTCGCCGGAGCCGTGCAGAACGCCGCCAACCTGAGCGCGAAGTTCGTCTTCAAACCACTGCCCGCAGGAGACCCGAAACAGCGCCGCCCCGACATCACCCGCGCCAAGACGCTGCTCGGCTGGGAGCCGAAAGTGACCCTGGCCGAGGGCTTGAAACGAACCGTCGAGTACTTTCGCCACGTGCTGTGAGTTTTCGGCCCAAAGTGGTGCGAGTGAAGCGGTACTCCCTCGAGGGGGTTGATCGCCGGTTGCTCGAGCTGCCGGTCGAATCGGGCGCACTTTCATTGCCCGGGGCCGATTGGTTGCCCCCAGATGTGCACGAGCTCGAGGTCGACGCAGACGGGGGTGCGCAGGTGGTCGCGACCGATCAGCGAGGGAGGCCGGCGCGGGTGCCGCTGTTCAATGGGCGGGCGTTGTCGTTTCGAAGCGCTCCCCAGGTGGCGCAGGGTGACTGCGTCTCATTCGGGGCGACCGTGACCGCGAGTTTTCTCGCCGCCGAATTTCATGACCCGGCCCTCGAGGCGCGCCTGGCCGATGATCTCGAGGCCAGGGCCGTGTACGCCGACGCGCTCGAAGAGGCCGGCGACCCGCTCGGAGAAGCCATCGCCCTGGCCGGCCCCGATGGCGCGCCCCCCTCGTGGGTGCTGCATGAGACCCGGTTGCCACTGCTCGAGGTCGACGTCAGTTGGAAAAGCGGCTTCGCGGAGCAGGCACAGGTCTCGTTGCTCGAGTCGGCGGTGTACCCGGCGGGCATTCTGCGAGTGCTGCATGCCCGGGTCTTCGCCGCCCTGCGCTCTTTGACCGTGCGAATCGACGTCGCGCGGGCCATTGAGCGCCCCCTCGACGAGCGGCTCGCGGTGCACCTCCCCGCGTCGCTGCGAGAATTTCAGCTGAACGTCGGCCAGCGCGAGGCGCCCCCTCGTGATGAGGTCGATGCACTGCTCGACCGGGTGCGCGCTCAATGCCCGGCCGTCGAAGCCACCGTCACCGTCGACCCCAGCCGGGCCGAGCCGAGCGTCGAGCGAATGCACTTCAATCTGCGAGGCAAGCAGTGAAGTAACTGCCGCTGCAGCTTGTTCTAACCATGCGAAATTCGGTGCACCGGCGCGACGTCTCATCAGGCGAGGGTCATGTGATGCGATGGTGGCAACTCTCGGAGCCCGGGAGCCGATACCACCCGCAGAGCTTCAATTTTCCCCCAATCGAGGAATTCTCATCATGGCTGACATCGCAATTGGTCCGAAAATCACCCTCAACGGCACCCCCGAGGTCGCCGAGACCAAGCCTGCCGTGGTCGCCGCCGAAGTGTCCGTGCCGGTTGCGACTCCCGCGACCGAGAAGCCGCTCGATCTCAACTACCACGGCGACCAATTTCAGCCGAACCACGTGCCCCGCATGGGCAACTTCCCCGAGGCTGATCACTCGGTCGGGCACAAGGCCATCGGCATCGTCGCCGCGGGCCTCGGCGGAGTCGCAGCCGGCATGGCGCTCAACGCCGTCGCCAGCAAGAAGGTCGACCGCGAATTTCACCTCAGCGGCAACCCCGCGAATTGGGACCGCGACTTCAGCGGCTACGGCACCGGTACCCGCACGGGCGCCCTGCACAACGCGATGCACGCGGCGCCTGGTGCGCTGGCATGCCTGGCCGGCAAGAACGCTGGCTTCGACTGGGCGACCTCGAGCGCCATGGCCTTTGCGACCGGCTTCGGCATCGAAGTGGGCGAAACCGCTGGCGACTGGGGCGACGTGATGCGTACCGGGGTCTACGGCACCGCCGCCTGCGCCGCCGCGTGGAACATCGACAAGTTCGCTGAGCGCAAATACGACGAGACGGGCAACCCGCTATTCAAGGTGCTCGCCCAGGTCGTCAACCCCGAGCGCGGTTTCGGAGTCGGCGTCAGCAAGCAAGGCAAGCACGTCGTGCCGATGCTCACCTACAGCGCGACCTGGAAGTAAGCTCTTCGGCATGGCCGATCTCGAGCTGACCTATGCCGTCGCGGAGCAGTGCGCGGCTCAACTGAAACACGTCTGCGAACGCCTCAAGCCGTACTTCGACTTCTCGACGGTCGCGCAGCATCTGAGCGCCGAGAGTGTCTTGGGCGCGGCGCTGGTGGCCTCAGACCCTTCGCCGTGCTCCTCACGCGTTCACACGATGGTCGCCGGCGGGCTCGATGGGCTGCGCGCCTACCTGCACTTCGCGAGCGAGGCGATCTTTCTGAACCGAGCGGGCTTCGACCCGACCTCGAACCAAACCGCGCTCGAGCCGCTGCTGCCCAAAGGGCTGTCGGCCGAAGACGCGATGATCGCCAGGCATCAGGCCCTGTTCTCGTACGAGGGCCCTGAAGGCAACGGCACCACGCTGTGGGCCCGCGCGCATTGCGAGGCCCTCGGCGGCGAGATCGGCATGCTCGAGCACGTGATCAAAGCGCACTCGAACGTGAGCCCCGATCGCGGCTTGTTGTTCTGGTCAGACCCCGGGTTCTCACCGCAGCAAATCGATATGCACGCCGACGTGGCGATGAAGCTGGGGCTGACCTTGATCCCCCGCAGCGTGGCCTCGCCAGACGCGTTTCGCGCTGCGTACGAGGCGCTGGCGAAGCTCGCTGAGGGCACTTCGACGAGCTCGCGCTGAGAGAGCTGCTGAGAATGCCGGTGCTCTTCGCAAACGCAGAAAATCGAACAACGAACCACGAAAAAAAAACCGCCGGCGAGCTCTTCACTCGCCGGCGGGGCACTCTTTTCAGCGCTCCCGCTTAGGCGCGAATCTCAGGGTTCGCCGGGTCACCCGCCGCGGCCACCGGCACCGCGACGAAGGGTGACTTCTCAAGCGCGAGGTCGAGCGCCTCGTCCATTCGGCTGACGAAGAAGAACTGCATGTCTTTCTTCGCCTGCTCCGGCACGTCGACCATGTCTTTCTGATTCTTGGCCGGCATGATGATGCGCTTGATGCCTGCACGGTGAGCCGCGAGCATCTTCTCTTTGATGCCGCCGACGGGCAGCACGAGCCCACGCAGGGTCGCTTCGCCAGTCATCGCCGTATCGTTGCGAACCCGAATGCCGGTCATCAGCGAAGTCAGCGCGACCAACATCGTCACGCCCGCCGAGGGGCCGTCTTTGGGCATCGCGCCGTCAGGCACGTGAATGTGAATGTCCGATTTCTCGAGGAAATTCGGGTTCACACCGAGCCGCTCTGCGTTGGTGCGCAGGTACGACATCGCCGCGTGCGCCGATTCTTTCATCACGTCGCCGAGCTTGCCGGTGAGGGCCAGACCGCCCTTGCCGACCATCTTGGTGCACTCGATGAAGAGCAAGTCGCCACCGTACGGCGTCCACGCGAGGCCGGCTGCGACGCCGGTCTGCGAGGTGCGTTCGGCCATCTCTGACTCGACGCGCTGGGGCCCGAGGAGCTCCTGGAGCTTCTCTTTGTTCACGACCTGCTTCACGGTCTCGCCCGAGGCCACCTTCACCGCGACGGAGCGGCAGACGTCGGCGATTCGACGCTCGAGCGAGCGCACGCCGGCTTCCCGCGTGTACGACGCGATGATGTCTTCGAGCGCGTCATCGGTGAGCTCGATCTGGTCGGTCGTGATGCCGTGATCCTTGATCTGCTTGGGGATCAGGTGCTGCTTGGCGATCATCGTCTTCTCGTCGAGCGTGTAGCCCGAGAGCTCGATGATCTCCATGCGGTCACGCAGCGGCCCGGGCACCGGGTCGAGCTGGTTGGCGGTCGCAATGAACAACACCTTCGAGAGGTCGAACGCGACGTCGAGGTAGTGGTCTGAGAACGCGTGGTTCTGCTCAGGGTCGAGCACCTCGAGCAAGGCGGCCGACGGGTCGCCCCTGAAGTCAGCACCGAGCTTGTCGACTTCGTCGAGCAGCATGACCGGGTTGCGCGAGCCGGCTTTTTTCATCTGTTGAATGAAGCGGCCGGGCAGGGCGCCGACGTAGGTGCGACGGTGACCTCGAATTTCGGCCTCGTCACGCACGCCGCCGAGCGCGAGCCGCACGAACTTGCGACCAACGGCCTTGGCGACCGACTGACCCAATGACGTCTTGCCGACGCCGGGAGGCCCCACGAGGCACAGAATCGGGCCTCGCATGTCGTTCTTCAGCTTGCGCACCGCGAGGTATTCGAGAATGCGCTTCTTGACCTTCTGAATGCCGAAGTGGTCGGAGTCGAGCTGCTTGCGCGCGTTCTCGATGTCGAGGTTGTCCTCGGTCAGCTTCGACCAGGGCAAATCGGCGATCCAGTCGAGGTAGGTGCGGGCAACCGTGTACTCACTCGACGCCGCGGGTATGGTCTTGAGCCGGTTCATCTCTTTGTTGGCGACCTTCTCGACATCAGGAGGCAGCTGCGCCTTCTTGATGCGCTCCGCCAATTCGTCGAGCTCCTCTTCATCCTCTCCCATTTCGCCGAGCTCTTCCTTGATCGCCTTGAGCTGCTGGCGCAGGTAGTACTCGCGCTGGGTCTTCGACATCTCGCCCTTCACTGCGCTGTCGATTTTGTTCGAGAGCTTCAAGATCTCGCGCTTGCGGTTGAGCAGCTCGAGCACGAGCTTCATGCGCGCCTTGAGGTCGACCGTCTCGAGAACGGCCTGCTTCTCTTCGATCGGCACATCGACGTTGGCGGCAATGAGATCGGCCAGATGCCCAGGGTGGGTGATGCTCTCGACGAGCTCGGTCGCCGCGGCGGGCAGCTCGGGCATCATCTCGATGACCTCGCGGGCCAGCTTCTTCAAGTTGATGGTGAGCGCCTCGATCTCGACGTTGTCGGCGGCGGTCTTGTCTTCGACCGGCTCGATGCGCGCCTTGAGATACGGCGCCTCTTGCACGAGCTCGAGCACGCGAAAGCGCGCAAGCCCTTGAACCACGAGCGAATAATTGTCTTCGCCCATCTTCAAGAGCTTCACGATGCGGGCGACGGTGCCCATGTTGTAGAGGTCGGTCGCGCCGGGGTCTTCTTCTTCGGCCTTGCGCTGCGTGACCACGCCGATGACCTGGTCATCGCGAACGGCGTCTTTGATCAGGGCGATGGTCTTCTGCCGGCCAACCGCGAGTGGCAGCACGCCGCCGGGGAAGAACACGCTGTTGCGGAGGGGCAGAATCGGGAGCACGGCTGGAATGTCGTCTTTGTTGATGGTTCCTGGGGGCGTCATCGCGGCAGGGAGTGCTTGCGCACCAACTCCCACCTTCTTCTTGTCGTCGGACATGTGTTCTCGTTTTCTTTCGACGGGGATCGCTTTCACTCAATCGAGTAAAGCGGTGTTGGTGAAGGTAGCAGTCGTTGCGCGATCGGCAACCTCTTCAGATCGTATTTCGACCTCTCCAATCATCCGGTGCAGAATGCCGCTGAAGCCGCTTCGAAGGAGCACCAGTGATGAATCAGTCGCGAATCAGACTCGGAGCGCTCGTGGTTTTGGCGATGGTCGCCAGCTGCCAGGGCTGCCTCGGGTGCAAGACCTCTCCCCTCGACGCGCCCGATACGACGCTGCCGCGCACCTGTAATGCCGAGCAGCCGCTCATCTCTCCCAGCAAGCTCGACATTCTGTTCGTCATCGACAACTCGAACTCGATGCAAGAAGAGCAAGACGCCGTCTCGCGCGAGCTCACCGCGTTCATCGATGAGATCAAACACGCGGGTGGGGTGCGACAAGACTTCAATGTGGGAGTCGTGACTACCAGCGTCTACCAACACACCCTTCAGAATGGCGTGTCGTGGATGCGCGATTTTCCAACCCAGTCGGGGCACCTGCGGGCGGTGCCTACGGTGCTGGCTGACGGCGGGCTCAATCTCGAGGCGGGTACCGAGCGGGTGCTCAGCGGTGAAGACCCCGAGCTGGTGGGCAAGTTCGCGAAGCTCGTTCGGCAGGGCACCTTCGGCTCGGGGCAGGAGACTCCGTTCGAAGCGGTGCGGCTGGCGCTGCTGACCGATTTGAACCGGGTGCCGGTGGCGAACGGCGGCAACTACGGGTTTCTGCGCGACGGCGCCCGGTTGTTGATCGTCGTGCTGACCGACGAAGACGACTGCAGCGAAACGGCGCGGCCCTCGTCGGTGGTCATCTCAGACAACCCCTCGGTCTCTGACTGCAACGTGCATGCGAACAGCCTGGGTACCGTCGATTCGTACTATCAGCTCTTCACCACCGGGCTGAAGAACGACGACGGCAGCCCGAAGGAGATCATCTGGACGGCGATCGCTCCGGTGGCGCGGAACACCAAAGGCGCGATGGAGGTGCTCGACGGCGTGCAGGTGCGCAACATCGACTGCCCGACCTCGAACGCCGCTGGCTTTCGCCATCGTCAAATGGCCGAGCACTTCGACCCCTCGCTGATAAACCTCGACTCGATTTGCCGCGACTCGTTTCGCGAGACGTTGGTGACGATCGCCGGGTTGGCGTCGGTGAGTCAGACGGTCGAGATCACCAACGTGCCCGCGCCAGAGATGGTGCAGGTGCAGATCAGCCGAAAAGACAGCTCGGTGCAGGCTTGCACCGAGGGCAATAACGGCATCAAGGTCATCGCGCCTTCCGCGGCTGGCGTCTCGACGAAAGTACGGTTTCAAAACCAATGTCTGCGCCGTGCCGACGACACAGCACTCGCGGTCAAGCTGCTCTGCGCGACGTAGAAACCTCGCTGCACGACTCTGATGTGCGCGCAATTTTCGTGAAAGTGCGCCAGGTTTTTTGACGAGTCGAAACAGGCCCGTAGTGTTCGCGACATGCCGCTGCAGCCACACAGCGACGGCGTGAAACCGAACTGGAGCCTGACCACATGAGCAACTCGAACAAGCGCAAACAAGATCGCGTGCCCCTCGACATCTACGTGAACAAGTACATGGCCGGCGTGCCGTACATGGCGCGCGCGTCTGACATTTCACGCGAAGGTGTGGGGCTTGCGCACCTGATCGAACCCGACATCAACGGCCGTCGCGTGGGGCTGCAATTTCAGTTGCCCGGCTCAGAAGAGGTCATCTACGCCGAGGGTGAAATCGTTCGTGAATGGGTCGACTTGGCTGACACCGAAGGGTCAGGCGTGAAGTTCACGCTGCTCACCGAGCGCCACAAGAAGTTGATCGATCAATACGTCGCGCGGCAGGGCGACATCGTCGCACAGTGAAAGTATTGAAGCTTTCCGGAAGAGGGCCGTAGACTTCGACGCCCCGTTGTTCGGTCCTTTCCGGAGACTCCCTTGAACCGATTGATTGTGCTGTTCGCGCTCGCCCTCGCGTCAGGTTCTTTCGCGCAGTCAAAAGACCAGCCGAAGCCTGGCGAGAAGCCCAAGTCAGGCGGCGAGGTCAACTGGCAAGGTCAGGTGATCAAGGCGTCAGGTGCGGGTGCTCCCGACATGACCGCCGCCAACGCCGCGCAGGCCCGCCTGGGTGCCGAACGCGCCGCGCTCACCGACGCGCTCCGCAACTTGCTCGCACAGGTCAAAGGCGTGTCGATCGACGGCAGCAAGAAGATGAGCGACGCGATGGAAAAAGACGAAGTGCGTGCCAAAGTCGAAGGCACCATTCGTGGCTACAAGGTCACCAACAAGCGCTACTTCAGCGACAACGGCGTCGAAATCGACATCGAGGTGCCGCTCACGCTGCTCACCGATTTGATCGACCCCGACGCGACCCAGGTGCTGCTCGCCAGCGCCCCGACCGCCGAGAAGACCAACACCGGCTTGGTGATCGACGCGCGTGGTTTGAAGGTCACTCCGGCCCTGGCGCCCCGGTTGCTCGATGACGCGGGCAAGGCCCTCTACAGCATCGATTCGCTCTCGACCGACGCGCGCAAGTCGACCGGCGTCGCGGCCTACGTGCAGACCCTCGAAGAAGCGAACAAGAGCATGAAGGCCGGCGAGAAGCCGCTGGTGATCAAGGCCAGCAAGGCCACCGGAGCCGATTTGCAGCTCGGCGCCGACGACGCAAAGAAATTGGCTGCGGTGAACACCGCGTTCCTGGCCGAAGGCCGTGTCGTCATCGTCCTCAACTAAGAGATCTCCCACATGCGAGCCCTTCAATTTGCCGCGTTGTTTCTCGTGGTTGGTTCAACTGCCTTTGCCGAAGGCGCCACTGCCGTCACCAAAGAAGGCACTGGTGAAGCAGCGGTGATCAACGGTGACCAAGACAAGGCCTACAACGAGGCCAAAGAGCGCGCCTTGCGAAACGCCGTCGAGCAGGCGGCCGGAGTCAGGGTCGACGCCGACACGCTGACCGTCAACAACCAGCTGGTGCGCGATCAGATCTACGCGAACACCGGTGGCTTCGTGAAGAGCTCGGAGGTCGTCAGCAAGGAGCTCGCGAAGGGCGTGATGACGGTCAAGGTGAAGGCCGAGGTCATCACCGAGAACCTCGACAAAGACATCGAGGCCGCAAAGGCCGTGGTCAAGCGCATGGGCCGGCCGAGCATCGTCATCGTCGTGCAAGAGCAGACCGTGCCGCTGGGCGAGAAGGTGATCATGAGCTCAGAGACGATGGCCACCGTGCTCACCGAGGCCTTCAAGGCCGACGGGTGGGACATCAAAGACGCGCAGGCGATGAACAAGAGCTTGAGCCTCGAGGGCGCTGCGACGCTGGGCGCGACCGAGATCAAGAAGATTCAAGACCTGACCAAGAGCCAGTACGTGCTCTACGGCAAGGCGCTGATGCGTCACCAATCGACCGACGGCATGGTCAAGGGCGCGTCGTATTACCCGGTGTCGGGCGAGTACGACCTGGCCCTCGCGGCCACCGACAGCGAGCAGCAGATCACCAAGCTCTCGGGCAAGCTCATCTGGGGCACCGGCGACAAGGGCTCACCGTTGATCTCGTACGAGCGCACCGCGTTCGACCTGATCAAGAGCCGCAAAGAAGACATCGTCGGCCCCGTTCGCAGGGCCGTGCTCGAGCACTTTCGCAACCAGCAGGTCAACGGCATGGAGATTCAGATGTCGGTCTCGGGCCTCGACAGCTTTGGCGCCGCGCAGCAGTTTCAAAAGTCGCTCGAGGCCATCAAGGGCGTCAAAGAAGCGACCCCCGGCGCGAAGCCGTACGAGAAGGGCAAGGCGACCTATAAGGTGATGTACCTCGGCTCGCCCTCGGCGCTCGCCACGGTCGTCGAGCAGTCGAACTTCAAGAAGCGAAAGATCGAGGTGAACTCGGTGTCGGGCAACACGCTCGACGTCGCCTTGGGTAAATGAAGCGGGTCTGGCCGCTCTTGTTGGCGGCCTGCGTGACGCCGATCTCCGGAGTGGCACGCCGCAGTGAGCTGGTGCTGCGGTGCACGCCCGATGACGCCGAAGTGCAGCTCGATGGGGTGCCACAGGGCACCTGCGCTGATTTTTCTGGCGCTCCGCGGGGCTTGGCGCTGGGCTCGGGCGCGCGGCGCATTGAGGTGGTCAAGCCCGGGTTCGAGAAGTGGCAGCGATGGTTGGACGCAGATCACACCCGCGTCGTGATGAACGTGACGCTCGTCGCACATAAAGAGAGTGCCCCATGAGATGGCTGACAGGGTTGGCAGTGGTGTTGGCGGGCTCGGCGTTCGGCGAAGTTGGCAAGGTCACCGTGCTCGAAGGCAAGGCGACCCGCTCACCCGGCGGCGGAGCGGCGGCGGCATTGGCGGTCGGCAGCGACATCGAATTGGGTGACTCGCTCGAGGTGAAGAGCGGCAACATGAAGTTCGAGCTGACCGACGGCAGCGTGATCGCGCTCGCTCCGGGCAGCAAGCTGCAGATCAGCGAGGCCGAATTCGAGGGCCAAGAACGCAAGGGCTTCAAGGCCTTTCTCGGCGCCGGCAGCTTGTGGACGAAGGTGAAGAAGACCATCACCGGGGCGAAGTTCGAGGTCACCACCGAGCGCGCGGTCGCAGGCGTTCGCGGCACCATCTTTCGCATCGATGCCGACGCGTTGGTCAAAGCGGCAAAGGGCCGAAAAGCGTCGGTGATTCGGGTGGTTGAGGGTGTCGTCAACGTGAAGCCCAGTGAAGAGGTGATCAAGGCTTCGCACGCGGCGGCTCCGAAGGCGGCGCCTCCCAAGGGCAAGCGGGTGCAGGTGGCAGGGCCGACCGAGATCTCCGCCGACGAGTGGGAGAAACGCTTCGTCGACCTGCAGGCCAACCAGCAGGTCGCCGTCGGAGTCGACCTCTGGGATCAGGCCGAGGCCGCCGCCGCATTGAAGAACGACGCGTTCGCGAAGTGGCTCGAAAAGAACTAGCGCTGGTGCTGGTGGCGCTCTCGAGCGCTGCCTTCGCTCAGTCGCAACGCCCGCTCCCCGCCGGTTCGCCAGAGGCGTTCACCGCTCCATCAGTGCGGGTATCGGTTGTGGTTCATGAAGACGTTCACCCCGACTTTCTGCGTGGTCTCGCGCGGCCCGACGTCACGTTGTGGCTGCAGACCCGCTCGAACACGCTGAGGGCTTCGACGCTCGAGAACGTGGCCCGCTTCGATGAGGCCTTCGTGCAGGTTCGTGCGCCGTTGAGCAGCACCGATTCGCGCACCTTTGCCAAGGTGCCGAAGCTGGGCGTGTGGGTCGAGGCGAGCCAGCTGGCGGTGGTGGCGCGGCTGCCAGGGGCGAGGAGGGTGGCGATCGACGTGGCGGGGCCGCTCGATGCCGCCTTGGCTGATCGGCTGTCGGCCGCGAAGCCTTCGATCATTCGCTGGGCCCCTGACGCTGAGGTCGATGTGCTTCAGTGGGGCCTGTTTCGGCAGTTGCCAGGGCGAAAGATCGTGGTGCTGCCGCCGAGCGCGCTGCGAGTCATCAATTGCGCTGATCGCTCCGCCACCCAGCCATCGATCGAGCTCGACCTCGCCAGCGTACTGACGATGAACAGCGATGTGTTCCCGTGTGGGAGAGCGCCTCGCGTGATCGTTCGACCGAGCGTTGACCACTGGATGTTACAATCGCTGGTGGTTCGCGACCCCTCGGTGGAGCTTGTTGTGGTCATCGGGCGTGACGAAAAAGCAGCGAGTGAGACCAAATTGCTGTTGGACCTGGTCGATCGACACGATTCTCGGTGAACATCTTGACGCATCTCTCGGTGGCGGAGATGATTCGGCCCCTGCTGAAGGGGATTTCTGAAGGAGTCCGCCCAGTTGCCGACAGCTCAGGTGCCTCTCCAAGGCCCACAGTTCTCTGGCGTCCCTTCGGGCGCTTCTCTTAGGTATTTCATGCGCCGACTGCTCTTTGTTTCTCTCGTCGTGGTCTCTGGTGTGTCCGGGGCTCAGGCTCCCGAGCGAAAAGAATCGAAAGATCTCGAGCTCAAAAAGAAAGAAATCAACATCGCGCCCGATAAGTCGCTGGCCGGCGACATCACGCGCAAGAAGAAGAAAGAGGAGATCGCTCCGGCGCTCACCTATGACGCGTTCAGGTTGAACCTCGAGGGCCAGGTCGCCTCGAAGCGCCGCGATCAGATCGAAGACCTCAAGAAGATCATCGAGCTCTCGAACGACCCCAAAGAGAAGCCGAACCTGTTGTTTCGCCTCGGCGAGCTCTATTGGGAAGAATCGAAGTACTTCTTCTTCGAAGCCAACCGCAAAGACGACGACAAGATTCGCGCCATCAACGCCGACGACAAGGCCGGCGTCGAGCGGGCTGAAGCCGAAAAGAAAGAGCTCTCAGACAAGTCGCACTCG
>JANLPS010000277.1:0-4643 GCA_031367385.1 Archangium sp.
GCAGCCGACGAGGCGGGCGTCGTGCCGACGCGCATCAGCTTTGTCAACGCGCTCTCGATGATTTGCCACGCGTGGATCGTCTGGTCGACGCCGCCACTCGCTCCAGGACGCATCCCAGCGGCGCTGATGGACCTCAGGCACCGCATGCGACTCTTACTGCTGCCGCCACGCCGTCCGAAGCGCAGTTTTCCACGCGTCGTGAAGATCAAGATGAGCGCTTACGACAAGAAATGGGTCCAGCGCCCCGCTGCTAAATGACCAGCATTGCGACTAAGGGCAGGTGACGTTCGGTCTGCCCGGCGTGCCTCTGTCTGCTGACGCCGCGGTGCCGTACCGAACGGCAGGGGGCGTCACACACAGCTCACCCGAAGCTGGGTCACGCTGGGTCGAGGCGCCTGGGGTCGCGGAGGTGTAGACCCAACGCGCCAACTCGAGCTCGCCGTGCAGGAGCTTGATCATGCGCGCGCCCGAATTGCCCAATGAAAACGAGAAGGTCGCGTCGACTGGCGGCAGGCCGCCATTGAGTGCCGCGTTGGCATTTCGAGCGAAGAGCACCGTCGTGCCCGCGTCGACCCACCGACACGCTTGCACTGCGTAAGAGGTCATCGCGCCACCTTCATTCGACACGGTGAGCGCGTTCAAGTCGAAGCCAGTGCTGGCGAGCACCTCGAACCACTCGCCGGCCTCATCGGTCACGGCGGTCGGGTCGGCGAGCACTTCGGTGATGGCGATGGCTCCCACTGGGGGCGTGACGACGCGGCGAACGAAGCGTGTCTTCTCGTCGATGCAGGTTTCGAATTCGCCAGCGTCAGCCGGTGTACAGCTCGCGTTGCGTGCTCCTGGAGAACCGAAGTCGCCTCCGCCATCGGGCCAGGCGTGCGTCGAGAGACACAGCTCATTCGAGTCATCGCTGCGTTGCCACGAGACGCCGGGTGTCGACTTCGAGAATGCCAGCGCGTCGAGCCCTGCGTCGCCGATGAAGAGCCCGATGCGCTCGTTGTTGCTCGAGAACGTGCCGTTGAATCGGGCGATCGGCGCGGGCAGACCGCCATTGACGAAGGGGTCGGCCGAGCGCGCGATGACTCCGAATTGGCCTGCGGCGAGGTGGAGACAGCCGGGGCTCTCGAGCATCGAAGCGCCGGTGCTGGTGACGATGAGCACTCCGTTCAAGTCGGTGTCGAGACTGGCCTGCACTTCGAACCACTCTCCGACGGAGTCGCTCGCGGCTTTGGGCGAGGCCATGACTTCAGTGATTCGCAGCGCCGACGACGCGGGCGTGACTACGGCGCGAGGGGCCCCGTCGTCGCTCAAGCAAGTCGCGGGGCTGAAGCACGACGGGTTGGGGGCACCCGGTGAGCCATGATTCGCGCCGGAGTACGTCGTGTCGAGTGGTGCGTCACACCAGACCTGCTCGAGGGGGTCGAGCATTCTCGAGCGCCCGGGTTTGGCGCCGCTGTGCCAATCGACCGCGTCGAGCACGAGCTCCCCGCATCGGAGGCTCAAGGTGCCGCCCGATTGAGAGAACGCCCCGAGCGCACCCCCGTATGACGACGCGAGGTACCAGGGCAGCGTCGCCTCTTTGGTGTCTCCGAGCGCGATGGCGCCGTGGGGAGGAAGCTCGCCGCTCTTCAGAGCCGTCGACCGCTCAGCGCCCGACGGGTCTTTCGACGCGACCGTGAGGCCGACCATGCTCTGTCGGCGAGCGGTTTGATTGAGCACCTCGAACCACTCATTGCCGGTGTCGGCGCCATCGGGGTCGATCATCACTTCGGTGATCACCAGATCACCAGGGCTCAGGTCGGCGCATGATGGCTTCGATGGGGTGACCGCATTCGAGCCGCAGCTCGCCAGCAGAAGAAGAAAGAACGTGCGCATTAGAATGTCATCCTCGCGTCGAGTGAAAAGCGGTGTTCTGGGTTGGGAGTTCGAGACAGCGTGACCGGGCGTGCGTCGAGCCATAGGAAGAGGTCGTACCGAGCGGCCAACCTCGTGCCGCCAACCGGCAGCCAGGCCAGCTCGAGAAATGACCAGAGCGAGTGCTCGAGGTACGCCTCGTCGTCGGTCGCCTGGTTCAAGTAGCGAGCGCGGCCACGCCATTGAAGCCAGTCTGTGGGTTGACCGCGCGCTTCGACCCACTGCTGAACGTCGACGCGAAAACCAGCCGGGTATCGCAGGTCATCACTGAGGGTCACCATCGATTGCGCGATGACCGAGCTGCTGCGCGTTGGAGTCACCTCGAGCCGAAACGCGGCGCGATAGAGATCTCCGCTGCAGTCGAAGGGCTCACCTTCGGTGACGATGACGGTGCCGCTCGCGCAGCGCCCATGCTGGCTCGAGGCGAGGTTTCGGTTTCTGGTCTCGACCCAGACCCCGGGGCGTACGAGAGCCGAGGCTGCGAATTCGATTCGTACCAGCGCGAAGAGGTTCGCCATGCCCGCGGGGCCGACCCGTGGGTTCGTGAAGGGCAGCACCCAGAAATCGGCGCGCGCGAAGAGTGACCACCGTGGTGCGAGTCGGGTGCTCGCGCTGAGCCTGACGCCCAGCTCGTTGCGCGCGCGCTGACCGTCGTATTCATCGGGGGCCGAGATGGGTCGAGCGTTCGGGTTGGCGAACCCGGTGTCGTAGTAGCGGAGGCTCAGCTCGAATTGACGCCAGGTGGTGCGGCCGATGGCTCCGAAGCCGCCTCCACCATTGGGGGTCTGGGCGAACGTGCGGGCCGCTTCGAAGTGAACGCTGATCTGATCAACGCGGGCGCGGGCGTCGATGCCAACCGCGCCGTAGGGGCCGTTGGGTGGGTGACGGCTCCACGGTTGAAAGCCGAGGTCGAGCAGCTCGACGTCGTGAAAGAACGGTGACGCGACGTAGCCGGTGACGCCAACCTCGAAGCGATCGCTCGACGAGAGCGCAGCGTGGGCTCCGGTGGTGAGCTCTTCGTAGACGCTGGGCAGGGTGCTGAAGATGACCCGCGTCGCCGAGCCCTCGAGGTACACCGGTGGCGCCGTGCACCCACGCGATGGGTCAGGGCACGTGCGGCGATCAATCAGCTCGTACTGGTACGCCGAGCGCGATTGATAGCTGACGAACGCGTACGCCGAACCAAGCCGCTCTTCGCCGAGCGACACGTTCTCAATGCTGGCCGCTACTCCGCGAAAGACGTCACGTACGTCGAAGTCAGGCGTCACGTACAGGTTGCGCCCCTCGGCGCAGGCCGACTGCGCATCGGCTGACGCGAGCTTGCAGGTGCGGCTCAAGTCGACCGGTCGGCGAAAGTCATCGCTGGGCGCGAACCCGCGGGGCGTCACTCGGCGCGTGGTGTCGAGCGTCAATCGCTCGGCGAAGCCCGCCGTGAAGGTGCCCGCGATGACTCGAGCTTGGGCGCCCTGCCATTGTACAAACGCACGCGGCAGCGCAACGGCGTACGCAAACCCCGAGGTCTCGAATGCACCGCTCACGACTCTTGGTGGCGCCACGGCACGCCGGGTGGTCATGAGCAAAGCGCCTGCGCAGAGCGAGTACGGCCCCTTCGCACGCGCATCGAGCAGCAGCGGCGGAGCAATCGAGTCAGCGGTCGTGACCTGGGTCAGCAATCGCGCCCGACCAGAAAGCTCAGACTTGAGATACGGCGCGAGCTGCTGCAGCTGCATCGGGGATTCTCGGTGATCGAGAATCGCATCGATCTCAGCCTCGGTCAGGCCAGGCACGTTGCCCAGCTCTTCACGGTTGGTCGCGCGCAGGTCGATGCCCTCGCGCAACAGCTCGAGCGCCGAGTCGAGCGAAGTTGACGTGAGTGAGCCACGCTGTTGCTCGGCGATGAGATCTTCTTCGTCGCGAAGCTCGACCGCCGGCTCGGCGATCGCCATCAACAGACTCGAGGTGAACACACGGAGCACGGCGGGCGCCGAAGCACCAATCGCGCCAGCAGTAACTCGCCGAAACTCCTGGCTTCACCGCCGCTCGACCGTCTGCGCGACGGCTAGCGTTCTTTCACGACCGACAACGGCTTGGCCTTCTCTGGGTCAGACGCGCCGAGCGCGGCCAATTTTTTCGCAACCGACGCCCCGTACGCAGGGTCAGCCTTGGTGAAGTGCCCGACCTGGCGCGCCTTGATCTCGGCTGACACATCTTTCATCGCGTTGGCGAGGTTGGTGGTCAATCGATCTTGCGCGTCGGGCGCGAGCACCCGGTACAGGTTACCGGCCTGGGTGAAGTCGTCTGAGCCGACGCGCTCGTCGAACCGACCCGCGACGCCGCTCAGGTTCAAGCCAGGGTCGCGATGGCCGAAGCCCGAGGGCGATGTGCCCGCCGCGTTGACGGTCTCGTAGTTTTGCGCGGCCCCTCCGTTGTCGACGGCCATCTGCCCATCGCGCTGCTGGTTCTGCACCGGCACGCGCGGGCGGTTGACGGAGAGTTGCTGGTGGTTCGTGCCGACCCGGTGCAGCGCAGCGTCGTGGTACGCGAACAGCCGGCCCTGCAGCATCTTGTCGGGGCTGAAGCCCATGCCTGGCACGACGCTCGCCGGAGAGAACGCCGCCTGCTCGACGTGCTGGTGGTAGTTCTCGGGGTTTCGATTCAACACCAGCTGACCGACTGGCAGGCGCGGTGATTCGCCGTGGGGCCACACCTTGGTCAAATCGAACGGGTTC
>JANLPS010000322.1:0-9882 GCA_031367385.1 Archangium sp.
GCTCGGGCTTGGCCGGCGCCAGCGCCGCCGCGACGCTAGCGGAGCAGGGTTACAAGGTGAAGGTGTTCACCTACCACGAGAGTCCGCGCCGCGCGCATTCCATCGCCGCGCAGGGTGGCATCAACGCCGCCAAGAACTACCGCAACGACGGTGACAGCGTGTTTCGCCTCTTCTACGACACCGTCAAGGGCGGCGAGTGGCGCGCGCGCGAGTCGAACGTGTACCGGCTCGCCGAAGTCAGCGTGAACATCATCGACCAGTGCGTCGCGCAGGGCGTGCCGTTCGCGCGTGAGTACGGCGGCCTGCTCGACAACCGCAGCTTCGGCGGCTCGCAGGTCAGCCGTACGTTCTACGCCCGCGGCCAGACCGGCCAGCAGTTGCTCATCGGGGCCTACCAGGCGCTCGAGCGGCAAATCGGCGCCGGCACCGTCAAGATGCACGCCCGTCACGAGATGCTCGACGTGGTGCTGATCAACGGAGAAGCCAAGGGCATCATCACCCGCGACCTGGTGAGCGGCAAAATCGAGTCATGGGCGGCCGACGCGGTGGTGCTGGCGACTGGCGGCTACGGCAACGTCTTCTTTCTCTCGACCAACGCCAAGGGCTGCAACGTCTCGGCGACCTACCGCGCGTACAAGAAAGGCGCCGGCTTCGCGAACCCCTGCTTCACCCAGATTCACCCGACCTGCATCCCCGTGTCGGGCGATTATCAGTCGAAGCTGACGCTGATGAGCGAGTCGCTGCGCAACGACGGCCGGGTGTGGGTGCCGAAGACGCCGGGCGACAAGCGGGCGATCGGCCAAATACCCGAGGGTGAGCGCGACTACATTCTCGAGCGCAAGTACCCAAGCTACGGCAACCTCGCCCCCCGCGACATTGCCAGCCGAGCGGCGAAAGAGGCGTGTGACGCCGGCAAGGGCGTCGGCCCCGGCGGCCGCGGCGTGTACTTAGACTTCAGCGACTCCATCGCGCGCCTGGGCAAAGACAAGATCGCCGAGCGCTACGGCAACTTGTTCGACATGTACCAGACGATCACCGGCGAGAACCCGTACGAGAAGCCGATGCGCATCTACCCGGCCGTGCACTACACGATGGGCGGCCTGTGGGTTGACTACAACCTGATGACCACCGTGCCGGGCTTGCACGCGATTGGTGAGGCGAACTTCTCGGAGCACGGCGCCAACCGGCTGGGCGCCTCGGCGCTGATGCAGGGCCTCGCCGACGGGTACTTCATCTTGCCGTACACCATCGGCAATTACCTCGCGAAGCAGAAGCCGCTCAAAGACCTGGGCATCACCACTGACGCTCCAGAATTCAAAGAGGCGCTCAACGCGGTGGTCGCCAAGCAGAACAAGCTGCTCAACATCAAGGGCAAGCGCAGCGTCGATTCGTTTCACAAAGAGCTCGGCCTGCTGATGTGGGAAAAATGCGGCATGGCCCGCAACGCCAAGGGCCTGACCGAAGCGCTCGATCAGATACCTGCCTTGCGCGAAGAGTTCTGGAAGAACGTCTCGGTGCCCGGCAGCGGCGACAACCTCAACATGTCGCTCGAAAAGGCCGGCCGGGTCGCTGATTTCTTCGACTTCGGCGAGCTGATGGTTCGCGACGCGCTCAACCGTGACGAGTCGTGTGGCGGTCACTTTCGCGAAGAGCACCAAGATGAAGAAGGCGAATGCGTGCGAAATGACGATCAGTACATGCACGTCAGCGTGTGGGAGTACGCCGAGGGCAAAGCTCCGATTCTGAACAAAGAGCCCCTCGCGTTCGAGTACGTGCACCCTGCCAAGCGGAGCTACAAATGAGCGACGAGAAATTGATGAAGCTGAAGCTCCACGTCTGGCGGCAGGCGAACAGCAAGAGCCCCGGCGCGATGAAAGAATACGTCGCCGACGCGGTGAACCCGCACATGTCGTTTCTCGAGATGCTCGACGTCGTCAACGACAAGCTCAGCGAGAAGGGCGAAGAGCCAATCGCGTTCGACCATGACTGCCGCGAGGGCATCTGCGGCTCATGCTCGATGGTGATCAATGGCGTGCCTCACGGCGGCCACGCAGGGGTGACGGCGTGCCAGCTGCACATGCGCCACTTCAAAGATGGCGACGAGGTCTTCATCGAGCCGTGGCGCGCGAAGGCGTTTCCCGTGCTCAAAGACCTGGTGGTCGACCGCTCGGCGTTCGATCGCATCATCGCCGCGGGCGGGTATGTCGGCGTGAGCACCGGCGGCACGCCTGACGCCAACGCGACCTTGATACCGAAGCCCGACGCTGACGCGGCGTTCGAGGCGGCGGCTTGCATCGGGTGCGGCGCGTGCGTCGCGGCCTGCAAGAACGCCTCGGCGATGCTGTTCGTCGCGGCGAAGGCCTCGCACCTGGGCCACCTGCCCCAGGGGCAGCCCGAGCGGTACGAGCGCGCCACCAACATGGTCAAGCAGATGGAGCATGAGGGCTTCGGCAACTGCTCGAACCTCTCGCAGTGCGAAGCGGTGTGCCCGAAGGAAATCTCGGTGCGCACGATCGCCGAGCTCAACCGAGACGTGATCGCCGCGGCACTCAAGGGCCACTGAGGGTGAGGGTCACCTGGCTTGCAACACTGGCGCTGGGCCTGCAGGCCTGCGCCACGATGCAGCACGGTCCGACGGCTCAAGAGCAGCGTCACGCGCAGGCCCTGACGCAGGTGCAACAGGCCTTCGAGAAGCACGACTCGGCTGGCATCGAGTCGGGTCTTGAAGAGGCCCGGGCGGCGGCTGGCGGCGAGGTGCGGTTGCTCGACGAGGTGGCGAGCGTCGAGATGGCGGTCTTGATTGAGCGCGATGACCTCGACACGGCCTGGCGCCGAATGACCGAGCGGTTGGCGGCGTTCGTGAAGGCCAAGCAGCTCGACAATGGGCTGCACGACGAGGCGATTTTTCTGTGCGAGGCGCGGCACGACGCGCTGTGCGCGGCCCTCGAGGCCGATGAGATGCTGACCTCCGCGTTGCGTTTCGAGAACGCGCCCGAGCACATGAAGTTGGGCATCTGGTGGCAGCGTGCGCACACGTTTCGCGGCCTGGCGCAGACGCTCGACGGAGCGAATCGCGCGGCGGCGCTGGTGTATGCGCAACGGGCGAAAGACGAGTTCAACGCGCTGGCGACCAAGCTGCAGCAGTCGCTGCCGTCGATCACCATTCTCGATGAGCAGTTCGCCGCGCTCGATGGTGACTGCACGACTGCGCTGGCGAAGGCCCGATCACTCGACGTGGCGACGCTCGACCCGCAAGATGCGTACATCACCGCGATTGCCTTCGAGCTGTGCGGCGAGCGAGCGACCGGGGTGGCGCTGCGAAAGCAGATACTCGCGAACACCGAGCTCACCCTCTTCAACTCGGTCTACCGCTACCTCGCTCGCCACTGAAAAGGGGGCCGGCGGTTCTCGCCTAATTAATGCCCGAGCCGCAGGAGCATGTTGACGTTTACCGCTACCTCGCGCGCCACTAAACGCGGTGCCGGACTTTACACTGTTGTCGCTTCCTCCCCGCAAGTCACTGAATTAGCTGGTGAATTTCGGCACTCGGTGTCCGCCTCCCGTTTCGACGACAATGTGACGCGCCAACCCTCCGGAACGGCTAGTGAAAATGGCGCAAGGGTAAAGTCCGGCACCGCACTCCTTAGTTAATCCCCGAGCCGCACGAGCATGTTGACGGGTTGCAGAGTGTGCCCGGGCCGCAGAGCCCGCCGCAGTTGGGCTTGCACAAACAGGCGCACGCGTTCGGGTCGGCCGTGTACGTCGGCCCGCAGTTCAACCCAACCGTGTCGCACACGCACCCGCACACCCCGCCCGTGTTGCTGAACTTGAACCCCACCGGGCACGACGCGCTCTGCTTGCACTCGCACGTACACGAGGCCGTGTTGCACTGCTGATACGGCGAGCAGGTGCCAGCACAGTCAGGCGTACACACCGCGTCACAAACCAGCTTGTTCGTATCGCACACCTTGCCAGCAGGCACGTTGCCGCCGCAGTCGGCCGGGCATTCACACTGCTGCGTCATCAAGTTGCACGCGAGCTTGCCGGCGCAAAAGTCGGCCTCGGTGGGGTCGTACGACGGGTCGTTCGAGCACGGCCGCGGGTTGCCCCCCGGGTTCGGAGTCGTGTCGGTCCAATACCGGTACGAGACCGCGGCGTTGGCGATGGCGACTCCGGGCCGGCAGGCGCCGAAGAGCGAGATGGTGCGTGACACGCCGCTGAAGTCGAAGCCATTGACGGTGCTTCGGGGCAGGTCGTCTTTGTTGCACATCGCCGGGTTCTGCACCGCGCTGAGCGCAATCTTCACCGAAGCGCCAATGGGCGGTTTTTCCATGCGATGCCCCGCGGCCGCGATGGTCGAATTCACGATCGCCGTCATCGCCGTCTGAATCGACGCCGCGTCATTGATGGCGCCACGCACGCCACCCGTCGCGGTGATCACCTGGGGGTGCCGCTGGGGGTTTGCTTGAAACTCGTTGTTACAGTTCTGGCCGGCCGGGCACACGATGCCGTGCACCGGTATTGGTACGTCGAGCTTGTTGCGGTCATGGGTCGCGTTGCTGCCGCCGTCAGCGACGTTGAAGAAATTCTTGAAGTGGTCAACCGGCTCGAACACCGTCACCCCCCCGTCGGGAAAGACGGGGATCTCGCTCGCGGTGTAGGTCAGCGTTTGATCATCGGCGTCGCCCAGCAGCACCACCACCAGCTGCGCGTCGCTGCGAATCTTGGTCGCCACCGTCGGCGTGACGCCTGGCGTGGCGTCGTCGGTGCCCTTGCGCGCCCCGCCCAACATGCCCTCCGCGCCAGCGCCGCACAGGCCAATCCACTTGTTGGTGGTGCCTCGGCAGGCATTGCCCATGTTGCATTGCACGTTGTTCAACGTGCAATTGGGGTCATTGGTCAGCCACGACTTGAACACCGCGACGTCGCTCGTGAAGCCGCGAAAGACGCCGGAGTTCGGCCCCGCCCCGGGGAAATGGTACGAGCTGGTGACCAGCGCGAGCCTCGCGTCGATGGTGCTGTTGCCCAGCGCGTTCACCATCGCCGTCGCTGACGTCGCCAGTGCGTTTTGCGAGCCCGCCATCGAGCAACTGTCATCGACGACGAACAAGAAGTCGACCTTGCCGGTCGAGGTCTTGAACGTCTCGCACTGGTACGCATTGGCGTCACCGAACTGGGCGACCGCCGACCCACCCGAGGTGTCGGTCATCACGAAGAACGGAGTGCCGGTGTAATTCGCGCTCGGCGTCAGCGCGATCACCACCACCACAGCCGCATCGGTGCGGTGCAGATATTCGACTTGCAGCTTGTACGGCCCGACCACGCCTGACGCCCCGCTCAACGCCCCTGCCCCGGCGCCGACCATCGCGGTCGCAATCGCATTGGCGCGGCCTTTCAAATCATCACTGCCCGCCATGTCGTAAAACGCCTGCAGCGCCGACACCGTGTCCCACGTCGTGAAGGGCTGCGTGGTCGGGTTGGTGAGCGCACCCACGGTATTCAACGAAGGCCGCAACGTGGCCTCGTCATCGGTCGGAGTCATCGACCCGCCGACCGCCGCCTGCCGCCACGCGACGAACGCCACCTTGTTCACCGGGTCAAAACCCATCAACCCGCGCGTCAACCCCGCCACCACCATCGACGAGACCTCGGTGAAGGTCGCGGGGAGCCCGAGCTGCAAATCAGGCGCTCCGTCAGCCTTGAAGGCGACTGGCTTCAAGTTCATTTGGGTGCAGACCTTGCCCGCGGGCCCCATGCCGTCAGACGGGTTGTTGGGGTCGAGCTCACCAGTGTCGACACGGCCGTTTTGATTGGTGTCTTCGGCCCCGTCATCAATGCCGTCACCATCTGAATCGCGGTTGACCGGGTTCGTCGTGGTCGTCGGGTCTGAATCGATGACGATGACGCCGCAGAAGCTCTGGCCGGGGTTCGCGGTGTTGCCGACTTCGACCCCATCGGTGATGCCATCGCCGTCTGAGTCTCTTTTGCGCGGGTCGGTCTCGCCCACATCGACGACGCCGTTCGCGTTGAGGTCTTCGCCCTTGAACGCGCCAACGGCCGGCCCGTCGACCAGCCCATCACAGTCGCTGTCGAGCTGCAGCGGGTTGGTTTCGCCCGCTTCGAGGTGACCGTTCTTGTTCGAGTCTTCGACGCCGTCATTCAACCCATCGCCATCAGAGTCTGGCTTGGTCGGGTCGGTCTCGCCCGGGTCGACCACGCCGTTGTGGTTCTTGTCTTCGACCGCGTTGACCAGGCCGTCACCATCGGTGTCGGGGTTGTTGGCCGGCCCGCAATCAGAAGCGAGCTTCGGGTTGGTCTCGCCGGGGTCGACCACGCCGTTCTGGTTCAAATCTTCGGCGCCATCGCGGCAGGTGTCGCCGTCGGTGTCGGGCTTGGTCGGGTCGGTCAGCGTGACGGTGAGCTCGACCACGTCATTGATGAAGTCTCCGTCGGTGTCTTTCTTGAGCGCGTCAGTCTCAGAAGGGTCGACGACCCGGTTGCCGTTCTTGTCTTCGTCGCCGTCTTTGAGGCCGTCGAAGTCGGTGTCGGGGTTGGTGGCGTCGGTCTCGGTCGGCTCGGCGCGGCCGTTGTGGCTCGCATCTTCGACTCCGTCACGCAGCCCATCGCCATCGCTGTCGACCTGGGTGGGGTTGGTGCGGGTGGTCGGGTCGGCATCTCCTTGAAAGGCGCAGGTGGGGTCGACCGAGCTGATTCGCCCGGCCTCGACGCCGTCGAGCAGGCCGTCTCCATCGGTGTCGGGGTTGCTGGGGCTGGTGCGCGCTCCGCCGGGGTAGGTGTTGCCGAACTCTTCAGCGTCGTTCAGGCCATCGCAGTCGGTGTCTTTGTTCGGGTTGTTCGGGTCGTTCGGGTCGATCGACGGGCCGGCGTCACCGAAGAAATAGCTCGCGTCGGAGTAAATCGGCCCTGCATCGAAGCGGTGCCCCGCATCGAAGTTGACGATCGCCGGAGCGCAATTGCACGCCGGCAACCCTGCCAGCACCAAACACAGCCCCAGCGTTCGAATCTGAATCGATGATTTCATGAGCATTGCGATGGGTCGGTGCGGCGGCCTGAAGAGCCGCGGAGTCTAGCTCTGGGGTGATGTAGGCAGGTGTCGGAGTTCAGTGACGACGATCACGCGCTCGATTGACGAACGTCTTGTACAGGCCGAGGTGTGGCGGCACGGTGTCGATCAGCAGCTCCGGGTGCCATTGCACGCCCACCACGAACCCGTCTTTGGCCTCGATCGCTTCGATGATGCCATCGGTCGAGACCGCCGACGTCACCAGGCCCTCACCGACGGCCTTCACCGCCTGGTGGTGGGTCGAGTTCACCATCAGCTGACCCTTGCCCAAACAATCTGAGAGCACGGTGCCGTCTTTGATCTCGACCGGGTGCTGCGGGTGCGTGCGGTCGTGCTGCTGCTCGTGGGGCTTCGCGCCCGGCACTTCGCGGCCGATGTCTTGAAACAGGGTGCCCTTGAAGGCGACGTTGAGCAGCTGCATGCCGCCGCAGATGCCCAGCACGGGCATTCGCCTCGAGAGCGCGCCCTTGATCACCAGCATTTCGAATTGGGTTCGGCCAGGCTTCAAGTCGCCAAGCCCCTCGCGCGCGGCTTCACCGTACGCCTCGGGAGGAATATCGAACGCCCCGCCCGTCACCAGCACGCCAGAGACGCGATCGAGGTACGCGTCGACGACCTGCTTGTCGTCGGAGTACGGCATGATGAACGGCAACCCACCCGCGCGCAGCACCGCCTCGGAGTACGCCACCTTCACGTCGTACTTGAGCAGCGGCGCTTCAGGCGTGGCGCGGGTCACATCGGGCGTGATGCCAATGCTCGGGCGCCGGGTGTGGCCGTGAAACTTCATGACCGCCAGAATGCCTCCTGGAGGGCTTTCGCGCGAGAAACGAGGTCGTCGGCCAAGAGCAAATCGCCCCCGACCGCGGCGGCATGGGCTCCGGCCCTGGCGACCGCGCCGATGGTGGCCAGGGTGATGCCTGCAATGCCCACCACCGGCAGCGGGCTGGCCCTGGCGATTCGGTCGAATGCCTCGAGCCCCAGGGGCGGCGCGTCGACCACCTTGGTGCTGGTGGTGAAGATGGGGCCCACGCCGACGTGATCGGCCCCGAGGGCTTGGGCGGCTCGAATTTCGTCGATGTTTCGGGCGGTTACGCCAATCAGCGCCCTCGCCCCGAGCACGGCACGCGCCTCATCGGGCGGGAGGTCAGCGTCTCCCAGATGCACGCCATCGGCGCCCGTCACCAGGGCCCAATCGACTCGGTCGTTGACGATCACCACCACTTCGGAGGGCCGGGCCAGCGCAAGCACGGCCCGAATCACCGCGATCGCCGGCCGGTCGGGCGAGGCCTTGAGGCGAAGTTGCAGCACCTTCACGCCACCCTCGATGGCCGCCCGGGCCTTTTCGAGCACGGGCAGCTCGGGCCGCAGCTGCTCATCAATCAGCGCGTAGAGGCCTCCGGGCAGCTTGTTCGCCATCGCGCTGCTGCTATAAGCCGCCGCGTTGGCGTTGCGAAAAGAAGTTTCATTTCAGGGAGATAGCCATGTCTGACATCGATGCGAAGTACCTCGATAAGCGAACCGCCGAGCGCTACGTGAAGCTGGGCCAGCTCGACGAGAAGGCGTGGGAGAAACACCTCAAGTCGTTGCCCGACGTCGCCGAGAAGGGCATGTCGATCGAGACCATCGCCGACCACTTCGACGACCCGGTCGATGTCGACGAAGAGGGTCAGGAGTAATCAGCCATGGCCGAGCGCCGAGGTGAGACCTTCGTGCTGGGCGAGAGCTCGCCGCAGGGGCCACTCTCGTTCAGCGCCTTCATCTTGGGGTTGGCCTCGTCGACCTTGATTCACCTCGGCGACGCGCCGAACCCTGAGACGAAAGGTACCGGCGTCGACTTGACGATGGCGCGCGAGTCGCTCGACTTGCTCGATCTGCTCAAGACCAAGACGCGCGGCAACCTGACGTCAGAAGAAGAGCAGCTGTTCTCATCGCTGCTGACCGACCTGCGCCTGCGCTTCGTGGAGAAGAGCAAGAAGTGACTGCGCTGAAGCCAGCCCTGCCGCAGCTGGTTCGGGTCGCGATGATGGCCGCCATCACGCTGAGTGCGATGGAGGTGTGCCAGTCGGCCAGTGAGCTCGCGGTGGTGCTCAACGCGAACGAGCTCGAGATGCCCGAGCCGGTGCTGCCCGACGTCTTGAGCGCGGCCGACCGTGAAGCGGCGCGCTCGGCCAACATCGCGGCGTTCTCGGCGGTGAAGAGCACCTTGGAGACGATGAGCCTGTCGCGCTCGCTGATTCTGATGGCGCTTGCAGGCTGCGCCTCGATGGCCTTCTTGGCCTCGCTGCGAATTCGCTGGCCCAGCGGCTTTCCCCGGTCGGCGAGCGCGCGGTTGATCGGCGGCGCGGCCTTCGCGGCGGCCCTCTTTCGCACCCTCGACGGCGCTCAGAGCCTGGTCATCGCCCGGCGCTCAGCCGACGCGGCGATCAAGGCGATCGAGAAGCTGCCCACGGTCGACTACCCGACGAGCCTGCTGGTGGTGGTGCCGACGGTGATGAACATCGGCCTCACCTCGTTGATCGTCGGCCTGTTCTTGCTGATCGGTCACTACTTTCGCAGTGACCGGGTGCAGACGATGTTCATTGCGCTCGACGGGCCCGAACCCGAGCCTGACGACGAGTAGGCGCCTTCGGTTTCTGAGCCTTAGGTTTCAGTGAAGAGCTCGTGTTGCCGAAGCTTGCGAACCGACTCGGGGAACACTTGCCACAGCGGTGTTGGCGCGTGGGTGTTCTTCAAGTCGATCAGCGCAGTTGCCTGCCTCGGTATGCGAATCAATTCTTCTCGCGCGACACCCAACACGC
>JANLPS010000025.1:0-3056 GCA_031367385.1 Archangium sp.
CTTTTTCCTTGGCCAAGGTGGCGGCTGCCGCGACCAATTCGAAGTTGCCCTTCGCGAGCACACCCTTCGAGACGTAAATATTATCTTCGAGCCCCACCCGCGCGTTGCCCCCCCGCTCGGCGCTCAGCTCGACGAATGGCAATTGATGCCGCCCCATCGCCGCGCAGGTCCACGTCGAGCCCTTGGGCACGTACGAGCGCATGAAATCGAGTGCCTCGGGGCTCGCCGCCAGCGCACCGCCCACTCCGAGCACGAAATCAAAGTGCCCCGGCAGCGAAATAAAGCCCTCTTTCTCGAGGGCCCTGGCCTCATCGATCATGCCCACGTCGAAGCACTCGAGCTCAGGCTTGAGGCCGATCGCCTTGATTCTCGTCGCGATGTCGCGAATCAACGGCCGCGGGTTCCAGAACACGTCGGGCCCGAAGTTCACGGTGCCCGTCGAGAGCGTGGCCATGTCGGGCTTATCGGCCCCGGTCAGTCGCAGCCCGCCGCAGCGCTCGTCGACGTTCATGCCGACCGCTCCGCCCGTCGAGACCTGCACCAGAATGTCGCAGCGCTTTCGAATCTCTCGAATGGCCGCGCGAAACAGCTCGGTGTCTTGGCTCGGCTTGCCATCGGGCGTGCGCACGTGAATGTGCACCATCGCGGCCCCTGCCTCGCGGCACTTCGCCGCATCGACGCCAATTTCTTCAGCCGTGATCGGCAGATACGGGGTCTGCTCGCGCGTGGTCTCAGCCCCGACCATCGCCGCGGTAATCACCATCGGGTTCACTGCTTGCCTCGCTGCTTGGCCTTCGGCGTCACGCACGTGCCACTGGCCCGGCACACCACGATCGGAGGGCTCAGGACCTCAGCCGCCGACTCATTGATCTGCGGCGCGGCCCGAATCACCTTGCGCGCCTCGAACTTCATCTTGCGGCTGGTGTTGCCCGTCTCGATGACCTCACCCTCGGCCTCGATGTAGTCACCCGCGTACACCGGAGCCAAAAACTCGACCGAATCGTACGCGCGAAACAAACCCTCGTCGCCATCGAGCCGAATCAACAGCTCGGTCGCCACGTCGCCGAACAGCCCGAGCATGCGAGCGCCGTCGACCAGGTTGCCGCCGTAGTGCGCGTCATGCATCGACATTCGAAGCCGCAATTGCACTTTCACGCGGGGCCGCCTTTCCACGCGCCTTGAGGCTCTTTGCCCAGGCGCTGCAACACGGTGTGCACCACGAAGTTCGCCACGTCACTGGGCTTGGTGCCGGGCCCGAAGCCTGCGTCGAACCCGAGCTCGAGGGCCAGCTTGTGATCGACCCGAGGGCCTCCGAGCAGCAACACCGTCTTGCCGACCAGCCCGGCCTCTTTGGCGGCCTCGATGAACTGCCGCGAGTTGTCTTTGTGCACGTCGCGCTGCGTGACGACCTGGCTGACCAGAATCGCGTCGGCGTTCTTCTCGCGGGCCCGGCGAATCAGCTCGGCGTTCGGCACCTGTGAGCCCAGGTTGAACGCTTCGAACCACGGGTACCGCTCGAGGCCGTAGTCGCCGGAGTAGCCCTTCATGTTCAAGATCGCGTCGATGCCGACGGTGTGGGTGTCGGTGCCGGTGCAGGCCCCGAAGACGACCACGCGCCGGGCGAGGTTCTTCTCGATGAACGCATTGAGATCATCGAAGCCCATCTTCTTGATCACGATCTCAGGTGTGTCGATCTCGGCGTAGTCGATCACCACCGGCGACTTCGCGTAGACGATGAAGAACGTGTAGTTCTCAGCGGCCCGCTCGAACGCGGTCACCTTCACATCGGTCAGCCCGAGCTTCTGGCAGTAAATCAGCGCCGCCTCTTTGGCCTTCTCTGAGGCCGTCACCGGCAACGTAAACGAGAGCTGAATCACGCCGTCATCGCGGCGATCTCCGTAGGCCCGAATGAGCTGTTTTTCGCGCGGAGGCATCTGTCACTTCCCGTAGCTGATCGAGTCGAGAATTCGCTTCAAGATCGGCCCGAACCGCGCGCCCTCGCTCTTGCGCGCACTGAAGGTCAGGAGCCACTTCGTCTTGCCATCGCAGCCGACCCAGGTCGTCGTGACCACCCGGTTCGCTTCGGTCTTGTCTTCTTCTTTGTCGCCCAGAAAATCGTTGGTGACCTTCTTGGCCGCGGGCTGCGCGCCGATCGGCGCAAACTCGAACCCCTCCGCGCCGACCGCGCTCACCATCGCATCGACACACGCTTTCGCCGGGCGAACCTTCTCGAGCGAGCCCGAGTAGAACGACACCGCGCCTTTTTGATCCGCCGAGGTCCACGTCTTGGTCTCGGCGTCGGTCTGCTCCATCGCCCACTGGGTCGGAGCCTTGAACTTCATCGTGCCGACACTGGCTGACCCGAGCGAGTCGACCCCGCCGAGCGCGAGCACGAGAACGAGCGCTGGGGTCATGACCGGCCCTCCATCATGTCGAGAAACGGGTTGAAGTAATCGGGCGCCTTCTCGAGCACACCATCGAGGCCCTTGCCGCCGGTCTCGGTGCGCTTCACGTCGCCGAAGCGGCCACGGCCAATAGCAGCGACCATGCCATCGCCGCGGCACTCTTCGAGCAACTCGAGCGCCTTGCCGAAGACGAATCGGGCCCGATTGGCGATCTTGCCATCTTCGCGAACGACGAACTCTTCATCGATGCCCCGCGCGGCCCGGTGCAGATACGACGCAGACTTGAGCGCCACATACCGATCGGCCAGCAACGGCGTGTGCATCGCCTCGGTCATCATGCCGAGCAGCTGAATGCCCTGCTTCGTCCACACCGCGACGAGGTCGGCCATCACGTCGTAGGCATGGCTGAAGAAAATATCGGTCTCCTTGTGCTTGGTCGGAGGCATGTACTTGAGCGGCGCGTCGGGAAAGCACCTTCGCACCAGCATTGCCTGCGACAGCTCGAGCAGCAGCGTCTCGGGCTTGTGCGGGTCGATTTCATACGAGTGGCCAAGGCCGAGCTGCCAGTCTTTCAAGCCAGCGCGGCGCGCGAAGCACTCGTTGATGAACTGCGAGGCGATCACCGTGTGGGCGGCGTCGTAGGCGTCGGCG
>JANLPS010000032.1:0-4047 GCA_031367385.1 Archangium sp.
GTCGATGTCGCGGTTGTCGGCCCGGCAGTCGAGCACGACGAAGTCATTGCCAAGACCGTGGTACTTCACGAACGTCGACACCTTTGGGGTCATAGCCCACCCCAGCGCGCGTGCGAACAGGTTCGAACCGCGAGGGCTACAGCTTCGAACCCGGGTACGGCACCACGGTGAGGTCGGTCGCGATGCCGGCATCGGCGCGCGAGAGAAAGATCGTCGTTCGGGGGAAATCGCCGAATTGATCGCCGCCCGCGCCGATGAAGACGTTGTCTTGAATCGTCTGGGGCACAGCGATGCGCAGGTCGAGAATCGGTCGATCGCGCATGGCTTTGTCGTACACGAAGATGTTGTTGGTGAAGGTGAGCTGATCGGCGGGCAAGATCGGGCGCAGCTCGGTTCGGTTCCAGTAGAAGAACGGCTTCTGGTCTGAGAGCGGGCCCTTCTGGAGCACCGAGTGGGTGACCGTGGTGTTCTGGCCGAGCGCGAAGGCCATCTGGTAGCCCGAGGTGCCGGTGTCGAGGTCAGCGGTGACGAGGCAGTCGAAGTCGTTTTCCTCGGCGAGCCCGATGAACATCTCGGAGTTCTCGTTGGGTCGCACCTCGACGGAGTTCTTGATCACCGCCAGCCCACCGCGTGGGGCCAGGCCCTTCGAGACGTGAAAAGGGTCTCCGGGGTCGGGCTGGTGGCCGACGTGATCGATGTAGATGTTGGCCATGCGCATGGTGCCGCCGGTGGTGACGTAGAGGCCTTGTTGCAGGTGATGCAGGTAGAGGTTGTTGAGCTCGAAGCTGAGGCCATCTTTCGAGGTGCTCACGCCGATCTGGGTGTTGATCTTGGGCTCCGAGAGCTCGAGGTTCTCGATTCGAAGGTCGGTCGCGTTCATACCGATGACCGCGCCGCCGAAGGGGGCTGCCGGGCAATCGGTGGCGAAGACGTGAGGGCGGCCGCCGCGGCCCTGAAGAATGACGCCGTCGTGATTCATTCGCAGGCACTCCTGGTAGTCACCGGCGTTGACGGCAACGATGGCGCCCGAATCGATGGCGGAGTCGAGGGCGGCCTGAATCGTCTGGTAGGGGCAGCCGCCATTGAGACAGACCTTGAGCACTCCGGGGCCGTCAGACGGCAAATCAAACGCGGGTATGCGAGGCGGGTTCAGCTCGCACGGAGAGCCATTTCGAGGCCCGAAGCGCACGCCCATGCGGGTGAACAGGTCGGCGCCATCGTCGAGGGGCGGCCCTGCGTCGGGGCGGCCCGCATCGCTGCCGACGGCGGCATCTTGAACCTGCTCGGTGATCGACGCGTCGGTGCCGGGCACGTTCGCATCTGGAGTGCCCGCAAGGCCGACCTGGCCGGAGCAGTGCGTCGTGAAGAGTGAAGTGAGGCCAATGGCCAGGAGCACCGGCGAGCGATTGCGCACGCCAGCGACTCTACTGGTTTCGAGGCCGCCCCGCAGAACGCGGCGGCCCTCACACGTCAACGCTTAGAAGCCGACGCCGCCGTCGACATCGATGGTGCGACCGGTGAAGTAGTCGCACTCGAGAATGAACTTCACGGCCTGAAAGATGTCTTCAGGCTGGCCGATGCGGCCAACGGGGATGTTGGCGATGAACGCGTCGAGGGCCTTCTGGTTCATGCCCTTGGTCATCGGGGTCTCGATCATGCCGGGGGCGACCGCGCCCACGCGAATGCCGAACTGCGCGAACTCGCGCGCCCAGGTGAGGGTGTTGGCGGCGAGGGCAGCCTTGGCCGACACGTAGTTCGATTGGCCGCGGTTACCGTGGCGAGCGATCGACGACATGTTGACGATCACGCCCGGGCGCTGCTCTTTCTCGACCATCTTCACGACGACTTCGCGAACCATCAAGGTGGCTCCGACGAGGTTGACGTTGATGACGGCGTTGAAGTTCTCGAGCGACATCTTGGTGACGGCGCCGGTGGTGCGGTCTTTCTTGACCAGCAAGCCGTCGCGCAGAATGCCGGCGTTGTTGATGAGGCCGTTGAGGCCGCCCATCGCGTCGAAGGCCCAGCTGACGAAGCCGACCACGTCTTCTTCTTTCGACACGTCGAGCTTGCGGGTGAAGATGCCCTCGGGCAGCTCAGCCAGCGCTTGCTCGTTCACGTCGCCGACGGCGACCTTCGCACCTGCAGCAAACAACTGTTTCGCGAAGTGCGCGCCCATGCCCTGGGCACCGCCGGTGACGATGATCTTCAAGTCTTTCAATTGCATGTTGTCTCCTTCAACCACGTGACGAGCTCTGGGTAGAGCCGGTGTTTTGCCTTGCTTCCCACGACTGCCCCGACATGACCACCGGGAAGTGAGAGCACTTGAGTCTGCGTGCTGCCGACCGCGCCCACGAGGGCGGTGGCTGATTTCGGCGGGCAGATTTGATCTCGCTCAGCGACCACCGTCATCACGGGGCAAATGATCTTTTTGAGGTCGATGGTGCGACCATCAATCTGGTGCGAGCCGCGAATCAGACAGTTCTGTTGGTAGAGCTCTTCGATGTACCGAATGTACGCATCAGCGGGAAAGGGGACGTAATCATTGGTCCACGTCTCCATGGCGGCGAAGGAGTTCACGTACTCGAGGTCGAGCTTGCTGGCTCGGTCAGCGAGGGTGACCCACTTGCTGAGCTGCTGAGTCGGGTGGAGCATGAAGAACGAGGTTTGCATTTGCTGCGCTGCAACATTGCCGGCCTCGGCGATGTAGGCGTCGAACCAGCGGGGGTCGGTGAGCACGCGCATCATGCCGGCCTCTTCGAAGTCGATCGGGCCCATCAAGTTGGTGAAGCTGGCGTACCACTCGGGGTGCAGCGCGCCGTGAATGGCGGCCAGGGTGGCGCCCATGCAGTAGCCGACAACCGAGAGCTGGTTCGAGCGGGTCATTCGGCGAACGCGGCGAAACATGCGGTCGAGGCGAGCGACGGCGTCGTCCCAACTGAAGTCGCGGTCTTCGTCTTCGGGCACGCCCCAATCGAGCACCCAGGTGTCGAACCCCTCGTTGACGAATGCCTCGACGAGGCTGCGGCCGGCGCCGAGGTCGAGCACGTACCAGCGGTTGATCATCGACGGCACGAGCAAGATCGGAGGTGCTTTTCGAGGGGAAACGCCGTTGGGGCCCACGAATCGATAGAGCTTCGCCGGCCCATCTTCGAGGGCGGTGCTGCGCGGCGTGGGCATCAGACCGAACATCGGGGCGTCTCCTCGTTCAAGAAACGAAAACGCCGCGATCGAACAGGTCGACCGCGGCGCTTCGGGTCACAGCGACGACAGTTACTTGGAGAGGGTGTCCATCGACTTCTTGAAGGTGTCGACGGTCAGCTTGCGCCAACCGGTCGCCAGCTCGTTGACGTAGTTGAACTGGTTCTTCCACAGCTCGGTGACTTCGTCGATCTGGGTATTGCCGTACTCAATCCACTTGGTCTGCGCCTTGCCAACCTCGTCGAGGAGGCTGTTCACGCGCTGGCCCGACTCGTCCATCAGCTTCTTGACGTTGTCGATGCCCGGAATTTGCTGCGGTTGCGAGAGGACTTTTTGTTGTTCAGCCATGGAGTGCCTGACCTTTCGTTTCATAGGGAATGTTGCCCACCCAAAATACCCTTCTGCGAGCACAGGTCAAGTGAAAATGTTGCAGTGCACCATTTTCTACGGCTTCTTCTTCTTACCGAGTGAGCGCTTGAGCTCATCGAGCTCGCGGCGCAGCAGCTCGACGTCGCTGGGCGGCGGAGGCGAGCTCGAGGGTGACGGCGGCGGCTGATTCACGTTGGCCCACGGCGCGTTGGAGAACGGGTTGGTGGCCGACAGAAACGGGTTGAAGGGGCTGAAGACCTGAGCGCTCTTCTTGGCCTGCAGGTACATCTCGAGGGCGCCTTGCACGTAGCGGCCGAGAAAGTCGGCGAGCGCGTCGTCGCCCAGGCGAATCAACGAGTGCAGCAGACCGACGGGGAGCAGAGACTCGCCTCCCCTGCCCTCCATGATGATCTGAGTGAGGGTCTCGGGGGTGAGATCTTTGCCGGTCTTGGCGTCGACCACGCGGGCCTCGGCGCCGTC
>JANLPS010000436.1:0-12797 GCA_031367385.1 Archangium sp.
GTTGTCGCCGCCCACCGCGGCGAACCGTGTGTTCACGCGGTCGCCTTCAGCGGTGACCGTGCGCCTGCCAGGTGATGGGCTGCGGCCGACGCGAATTCCGCTCCAGTACACCGAGCTGCCTGAGGTCGAGTCGGCGCTGCAGGCGCTGGAGGAGGAAGACTTCGCTCGAGCCTTCGAGCAAATCACCAAATGCGTCGGCCGCTACCCGCACCCGGAGGCTTGCCAGGTGCTGAAGATCATCGGGCTTCGAATGCGCAATACCCTGTACGACGATGCCCGCGCGACGGCTGAGCTCCACACGCTGCGAGCCCATGACCCAGGCAACGTCTCGCTGCCTGGCCTGCAGAGCCTCAAGCCCGCTGGGTCGCCGTTCTAAGTACCTGTGGTTGCAGTGCTTCTTCGTGAGCAACCGGCGCTCCGGGCTGGCGAAAACTCCCCATGAACTTCATCTCGGGTCGCTTGCCTCGCTTGGCCAAGATCGCGGAGCGAATGACCCTCAACGCCACCGACCTGCGCTCGTCGAGCACGGTGTTGAGCCGGGTCGCCGCGCTTCGCGCTGACACCGCGGGTGCTTTGAACCGGCTGACGCAAGCGCGCGGGGCCGCGACCGGTGAGCGGCTTGCAGCCATCGAGGCCCGCCTCGCTGATCTGGTGCTTCGCGACGCCAAGGGCGAACGCTTTCGCAGCCGCATCGAAGGTGCCTTCCGCGCTGATCCGGCCCAAGCGCTCCAAGCCTTTCGCGACGAGTTTTACCCGAAGGCCCTGTCCTTCGACCCGGAGACCGGCGTGAAGCAGGCCACCCGTTCGTTGCCTGAAGGGCTGGCGGCGTTGGTCGGTGATGGCGTGGTCGAGGCCCCGACCAAGTTCGGCTATCGAGGTTCGGTCGTGCCGGTCGCTGCGGGTGAGACCGCCGAGCAGGTGAGTGCCAACTGGTTCTCTGAGCGGACCTTCGACTTGATGATGACCAAGGCCGGGCTGAAGTAGCTCGAGGGTGCAGGTGCGTTCGAATCAGTTGGCCGCTTATCGCGCGCTCGAATCGGTCACCAGCACGTCAACCGACCCGTTCAACCCGAGAAACTCGGCGACCACCTGAGTCGCCCCAGCGTGCTTCGCCTCAAATGTGTCGGTGCCTCCACCTTCAAGAACCGAGTTCGTCGAGCGAAAAGTGAGTGGCCGTTGAGCGACCAGTTCTGCACCAGAGGCAGAAAGAGGCACGCCCGCGAACTCGATTCTGTCTCCCACGATGGCTTGCACCGGTGTGCCCGGGCTCGATGTCAATGAACCATACGTGTTGCCACGCCACCGCCCGTCACTTCGCACCTGGAGCGATTGGGCCTGCTCCACGTCGACGGTCACCGCGTCGAGGTCGTAACCATTCTCGCTGACCACGATGCGGGCCTGGCCGACTGCCAGCGCCTGCAGTGAAATGGAGGCGTCGATGAAACAGCCAGTGGTGCCGTTGACCGAGAGGCAGCTGAAGAGCCCCTGACGGAGTGTCGCAGTCGAATCGACGGTAGCGACTTCAGGCGCCTCTGAGCGAAGTTGAAGCGTTCTCGGCTGGGTTCCCCTTGCGCTGAGGTTGATGAATGACTGGGCACCCGCTGCAAATGGCGCCCATATCGAGGTGTGATGCGTCTGTGGGCTCAGCGTGAATTGAATCGCGCCTGTTTCTCCCGGGGGCTTCGGTGCATCGCCACAACCCACGAACAGCATGGTGCAAGCGAACACGAGCGGAGCGAGGGGGCTGCAGAGGCGATTGAGAATCATCGCCGGCCCGTGAGCACTGGGTGTGCCACTGCGTACACCTCTCGAAAGTGCACGTATTCGCTCGAACAGCCTCGCTGGAGCCGCGCAGGCGGTGACGCAACCCCTCGCGACCGATGGCCCACACGGTGCGCAACGACCTCGTCTCCCGCGGCGGGTACCGCGCAATCACCTTCGCGTGGCAGGGAGCCTGCTCTCACCATCGCTGGCCCAATGAAGTAAGAGCCTGAAATAACTTGTCTTTCGCCTCCTGCGGGCTCGCTGCCCGAGCACATGTCAGACCCTTGTTCTAAGAGGGGTCAACATCTGATACTCAACGGCTGTTCAGTACCCTTTCTCGATACAAACCACTGGAGAGATTACGTGACGATTCAAAATACTGAAAAAGAGAAGGCCCTCGACCTCGCGCTGCAAGCGGTTGAACGGCAGTTCGGCAAAGGCTCGATCATGCGCTTGGGCAATGATCAGCCGCTCACCAAAGACATCGCGGCGATCTCCACCGGGTCGATCTCGCTCGACATCGCGCTGGGCGTCGGCGGCGTGCCGCGCGGTCGCATCATCGAAATCTACGGGCCAGAATCGTCAGGCAAGACGACGCTGAGCTTGCACATCGTGGCCGAGGCGCAGAAGCGCGGCGGCGTGGCCGGCTACATCGACGCCGAGCACGCGATGGACATTGGCTACGCGCGCAAGCTGGGCGTGCGAACCGACGACTTGTTGCTCTCGCAGCCCGACACCGGTGAGCAGGGCCTCGAGATCGCCGAGATGCTGGTCCGCTCCGGAGCGATTGACGTGTTGGTCATCGACTCGGTCGCAGCGCTGGTACCCAAGGCCGAGCTCGAAGGCGAAATGGGCGACTCGCACATGGGTCTGCAGGCGCGATTGATGAGCCAGGCGCTGCGAAAGCTGACTGGCACGGTCGCGAAGAGCCAGACCTGCCTCATCTTCATCAACCAGATTCGCATGAAGATCGGCGTGATGTTCGGCAACCCCGAGACCACCACGGGCGGCAACGCGCTGAAGTTCTACGCGTCGCAGCGCCTCGACATTCGCCGCATCGGAGCCATCAAGAACGGCGAGGCCGTCGTCGGCAGCCGCACCCGCGTGAAGGTGGTGAAGAACAAGGTCGCTCCGCCCTTCAAGGAGGTCGAGTTCGACATCATGTACGGCACCGGCATCTCGCGCGAAGGCGACCTCATCGACCTGGCATCTGAGCACGGCATCGTCGAGAAGAGCGGCGCGTGGTTCGGCTTCAAGGGCGAGCGCATCGGCCAGGGCCGTGAGAACGCGAAAGACTACTTGCGTGAGCACCCTGACATGGCGCTCGAAATCGAGAAGCAGCTGCGCGAGAAGTTCAACATCAAGTCGGTGCCTGCCGTGCAGGCCGTGCCTGATGTCGAAGAAGAAGAGGGCAAACGCCCTCGCGCGAAGGCCGCGAAGTAAGCGATTTTCGAGGGGTTTTACGCACCAGCCGAATTCGAACGCCGGCTGGTGCGCTGCACGTATACCCACTGATATGTTTCACCTATGAGCCAGGTGACCATTTATCTGTCAGCCAAGGTTGAGGCCCACGCGCGACGTGAAGCACGGAGGGCCAAGAAAACCCTATCCGCATACATCGCGGGAGTGCTCGTGCCTGAACCGACTGGCCCATCGAAACTGCTCAAACTCGCCGGCAGCATGCCTGGGTTCAGCGTGCCCGACGACGCCGACCTGGCACCACTCGACGAGCCATGATTCTTCTCGATACCGACATCTGCATCGGGTTTCTCGAGCGCAGAGACTCGAAGCTGGCCAGATTTTTCAGCGAGAACGAGGTCGACCTTCGATTGTGCGCGGTGGTGAAGGCAGAGCTCTACTTTGGTGCCCGCGCCAGCGCGAGGGTCGATGAGAACCTGAAGCGCCTGCGAGCATTCTTCGAGGCCATCGGGTCGCTTGATTTCGACGACGTCGCTGCTGAGCACTACGGCGTGATTCGAGCGCAACTCAAGCGAGCCGGCACGCCCATTGGCCCGAATGACTTGATGATCGCCGCGATTGCGTTGGCTCACGACGCCACGGTTGCGACGCGAAACGTGAATGAATTTGCGCGAGTTCCCACGCTGCGCATCGCCGCCCTCCCGGAGCCCTGATCTACAGCTCACTGCTGGGCTTGATGACCAGCGGCACCCGGCGAACCGCGCTTGGGCTCGCCGGCCACACCGCGTCACGGCCGCCGCGGCCCATGCCGGCGACGCGAACTTCGACGGTGTCGCCGCGCTGGGTGCGAATGGTGCCGGGCCAGAAGACACCGAGCTCGCTGGGGCTCTCGACCAACACCTCGTCGCCAGAGCGAACGTCACCGGGTGCGTCAACCAGTGTCTGCTCGACGTGCACGCGCGCCGAAGCGGCTCGACCGGCCACTTCGTAGTGCAGCGTGAGCCACTCACCTTCGGTGCGCGTGACCTCGGCGCGGCGCCAGAACCGCTGGCCCTCGACACGAAACAGAACGCTCACGTCACGTCGAGAATCGGCCAGTTGTAGCTTCGGGCCAGGGCGCGCAGCCGCAGGTCGGGGTTCACCGCGGTGGGGCGGCCGACCACGGTGAGCATCGCGTAGTCACTCGCTGAATCGGAGTACGCGTGGCTCTGCATCAACGAGATGCCGTGCTTGTCGCAGTACTCGCGAATCACGTTCGACTTGTTCGCGCCCTCGATGATGGGGGGTATGATCTTGCCGGTCGCGACGCCTCCGACGAACTGCATGCGGTTGGCAATGAGGTCGTCGGCGCCGAGGTGGCGGGCGAGCGGCGTCATCGTGAAGTCGAGCGCTCCGGTGACCAGCACGATCTTGCACCCGGCACGGCGGGCCTCGTCGATGAGGTCTTGGGCCTTCGGGTAAATCGCGTCTTTGATGACGTCTTCGAACAGGTCTTCAGTGAGGGTGAGCAGCCGGTCTTCGCTGAGGCCCTCGTACGAGCGGTAGAAGAACTCGTTGAAGATTTTGCGGTCGAGCAGGTTGAGCGCTCCGAAGAGCGGTATCGACGCGGCGGTGCTCAAGGTGCGGGTCAAGATGCCGGTCACGCTGCCCTGGTTCATCGCGTAGTAACCGTACGCGTGCACCACGTTGGTCGAGATCAACGTGCCGTCGATGTCGAAGAACGCGGCTTTGCCTTGCGCGGGAGCGGCGACGACACGGTCAGACGAGGGGCGATGCTCGGAGTGCATGGTGCTTCTCACTTTTTCGGCGGGTGACACTTTTCGCGGCACGGCTTGGCCTGGGCTTCACAGGTATTCAGGCACTGCATCATCTTGGCAGACTGCTCTTTCTGGTCTTTCGGCGGCTGCGCGGTGCAGGTGCGCAGGCACTCGGCCGAGGCTTGGTTGCACTTCGACTCGCAGGCGTCTTGCGCGTGAGCCAACGCGGCGACCGAGAGTGCGACCGTCAACACCAACCGTGACCAGCTTTTCATGGGAGACCTCATAGCGCAGGGTGCGACCAAGCTGACGCCCCCGCGCGGCGGGCATTCACCGGCCGCCGCGCTTTTCACTCATTTCACCGCTTCGGTGCATCGGTCGCACAGCTCCTGGGGGCCCACTTCGACCCGAAACAGCCAACATCTCGGGCACTTATGGCCCAGAGCAGGCAGCACCTCGGCCTTCAGCGCCCCGGCCGGCTGGGCCTTGTCACCTGCGGTTTCGGTCAGCTCGACCTGGCTCACGATGAAGAGCTCTGCCAGCGAGGAGGCGTACTTGGCGAGCAGGGCCTTGGTCTCGCCAGTCGCGGTCAAGACCAGGCGCGCTTCAATCGACTTGCCGATCAGCTTGTCGCGACGAGCGGCCTCGAGCAGGGGCAGCACCGCGCGGCGAACCTCGAACAACGCGTCATAGTCACGCACCACGGCGTCGTCGGCCACCCCACGCGACTCGGGGAACGTGGCGAGGAAAACCGACTTGGTCTTTTTGCCCGGCAGGTAGCTCCAGGCTTCTTCGCAGGTGAAGCTGGTGATTGGCGCCAGGGCGATCAACAGGTCATGCGCGATGCGATGCATGGCGGTCTGCGCGCTGCGGCGTGACCGACCGCCTGACTTGCCGGCGTAGAGGTTGTCTTTTTGAATGTCGAAGTACATCGCCGACAGGTCGGTGGCGCAGAAGTCGATGATCGAGTGGTAGACCAGGTGAAATTCGTACGCGTCGTAGGCCTTCTTGACCGTCTCGAGCAGCCCGTCGAGCTTCGAGAGCGCCCAGCGGTCGAGCGGCAGCAGGTCACCCACCGGCAACGCGTCTTTGCTCGGGTCGAAGTCGTAGAGGTTCGAGAGCGCATATCGCACGGTGTTGCGAATCTTGCGGTAGCCCTCGGCGCGGTCATCGAGAATCGAATTCGAGAGCCGCACGTCGTCGCGGTAGTCGCTCGAAGCGACCCAGATGCGCATCACCTCGGCGCCGTACTTCTTGGTGATTTCATCGGGGCCGACGGTGTTGCCCTCTGACTTCGACATCTTCTTGCCGCTGCCGTCGACCACGAAGCCGTGGGTCAGGCAGGTCTTGTAGGGGGCGAAGCCGCGGGTCGCGACGCCGACCAGCAGTGAGCTGTGAAACCAGCCGCGGTGCTGATCAGACCCTTCGAGGTACAAGTCGGTCGGTATCGACATGTTGGGCCGTTTCGCGGCCACCGCGGCGAAGCTCGACGCCGAGTCGAACCACACGTCGAGAATGTCGGTCTCTTTGCGAAACTTCGTGCCCGCGCACTTCGAGCAGCTGGCGCCAGGCGGCAAGAATTGCTCGACCGGCGTCGAGTACCAGACGCCCGCTCCGGTCTTTTCGACCGCGTCGGCCACCCGGTGCATCATCTTCACGTCGACGAAGGCCTCGTCGCACCCTTCGCAGAGCGCCATCACGATTGGCACACCCCAGGTGCGCTGCCGCGAGATGCACCAGTCGGGTCGGCCCTCGAGCATGCTGTAGATGCGGTCGCGGCCCCACTTGGGCACCCAGGTGACCTTCTCGTCGATGGCCTGCAGCGCGTCTTTGCGCAGGCCCGTCTTGTCGAGCGAGATGAACCACTGGTTGGTGGCGCGGTAGATGACGTCGTTGCTGCACCTCCAACAGATGGGGTAGCTGTTGGTGACCGTCTCGGTGGGCGCGTTGAGCAGCACGCCGCGCTCGACCAGCTGCGCGATGACCAGCGGGTTCGCCTCGGAGACCTTCTTGCCCTCGAAGCGCGGCCCGACCGTCTCGTCGAAGCGGCCGTCGTTGCGAATCGGCGCGTAGATGTCGAGCCCGTACTTGAGGCCGACCTCGTAGTCTTCTTGCCCGTGCCCCGGAGCGGTGTGCACGAGCCCAGTGCCGGCCTCGAGCGTCACGTGGTCTCCGACGATGATGGGCGAGGTGCGCTCGTAGAACACGTGCTTGTAGGTGAGCCCCTCGAGGTCGCTGCCCGAGGCGTAGGCCAAGATGCGCTGCGGCTCATTGAGGGCCGAGACGTCGAAGCTGCCTTCGCCCAACTTCACCTGCGCCTGCTTGAGGTGCCCCGGCGCGATGACCGAGAGCACGCTGGCGAGCATGTCTTTGCTCAAGACCAGCACGCGCTTCTCATCGAGCTCGTAGAAGACGTACTCGAACTTCGGGTTCACGCTGATCGCCAGGTTGGCCGGCAGCGTCCACGGAGTCGTCGTCCAAATGGCGAACGACACGTTTTTGCCCTTGAGCGCCGGCCACTTCGCGCCCAAATCTTCAACCGCGGGAAAAGCGACGTACACCGACGGAGAGACGTGCTTCTCGTTGTACTCGACCTCGTTCTCGGCGAGCGCAGTGGCGTGGGTCAGGCACCAGTAGACCGGCTTTTTCTTTCGGTAGAGCAGGCCCTTCTCGGCGATGGTCGCCAGCTCGCGAATTTCTTGCGCCTCGTAGTCGAACGAGAGCGTCATGTAGGGCTCGGCCCAGCGGCCCAGCACGCCCATGCGCTTGAACTCGGTGCGCTGCACGTCGATGAACTCGAGCGCGTACTCGCGGCACTTGGCCAAGAACTCTTCTTTGGGCAGCGTGCGGCGATCGATTTTCTTCGCCGACAGCCGCTTCTCGACGGCTTGCTCGATGGGCAGGCCGTGGCAGTCCCACCCGGGCACGAAGTCGGCGAGGCGACCGGCGAGGTTTTGGTACTTCACCACGATGTCTTTGAGAATCTTGTTGAGCGCGTGACCGGCGTGCAGGTTGCCGTTGGCGTACGGAGGCCCATCGTGCAGCACGAACGGCGTCGCGCCTTTGCGCGCTTCGATCATCGCCGCGAAGACCGCTTCTTTCTCCCAGAACTCGAGGATCTTGGGCTCGAGCACCGCCAAGTTGCCCTTCATGGGGAACTCGGTCTGCGGCTTGTTGATCGTGTACTCTTTCGGCGCGGGCTCGCTCATGGGGTCTCGCACTAGTCCGACTGACTGCGTCAGGCAATCTGACGAACGCGCCTGACTGAAGAGAGTAGACCTCCAGGCATGAATACTCCCAAGGCGCTGCCCGAGGCCGATGTGCGTGACTTCTTGAAGGCCCACCCCGGGTGGGACGCGGAGAGCGGCAAGCTCACCCGCACCTGGGAATTCGAGACGTTTCCCCGGGCGCTGCGCTTCGTGAACAAGGTGGCCGAGCTGGCCGAAGCGGCCAACCACCACCCCGACATCGACATTCGGTGGAAGAAAATCACCCTCGCCTACGTCACCCACGACGCCGGCAACGCCATCACCGCGCTTGATACGCGGCTGGCCCACGAGTCAGACCTGGTCTCGAAGACGACCTCGTAAAAAACACGTGATCCTTCGACAGGCTCAGGATGAGAGGGGGCGTGTCCGGACGAGCGGGGCCTGTCCGGATGAGAGGGGCCTGTCCGGATGAGAGGGGCCTGTCCGGGTGAGCGGGGCCTGTCCGGATGAGAGGGGCCTGTCCGCCCGTCGGTACGCTCTGCGTTGGCTGGAGCGCTCCGTCGGCCGGGGTGCGGCGACTTAGGCCTTCTTCTCTTCTTTCGGCTTCTTGCCGGCCTTCGCGGTGCTGCCCTCGAAGATCGCCTTGAACTCGGCGGCAGGCTGCTTCTTGGTCGACAGCACGGCGTTCACCGCGCGAAAGATCTTGGTGCGAACCTTCTTCGAGACGGGCTTGTCGCCGAGAGCCGAGTTGAGCTGACCCTCTGAGACGCCCCGGCCCAGGCCCGCGGGCTTGGTCAGGTTGAGCTCGGCGTACTTCTTCGCCGCGTTCTCTTTGTCTTTACGCTTGGCGACGCGCTTGACCAGCATCGTGCGACCGGCGCTGTCGAGCGCTTCGATGCGTTTGCTGGTGGTGACGACCTGCGCGGGGGTGATGCTCTTGCTGTCTAAAAACGTCTTCAACGTGCCCATGGCTGCTCCAAAAGTTCGAGGGCCCAGATCCAAAGGCCATGAAAGGGCGCCTCTCTTCCTACATCTGGTGGCCCATTGCAACCCGGCTCGATTGCAGGTCTTTCGAAAGGGGGGCGGGCGCTTTTCGAACGATTGTCGTACGGAGGAACTTGATCCGCTGGGGGCACTCGTGTATTGCGCCGGCCCTTCCCGTAAGAAACGGACACTTTAAACACATGGCGAAGACTTCTTCCGTCAACAAGAACAACCGTCGCAAGGCCATTGTCGCGAAGTTTCGCGATCGCCGTATGGCCATCAAAGCGACCATCAAGAACCCCAAGACTTCGGCTGATGATCGAGCGGCAGCGTTCGTTCAATTGCAGAAGTTGCCCAAAGACTCGAACCCGATTCGAGTGACTTTGCGCTGCGAGCTCACCGGTCGCCCCCGCGGCAACCTGCGTAAGTTCGGTCTCTCGCGCATCAAGTTTCGCGAGAAGGCCCTCGCCGGCGAGCTGACTGGCGTCGTCAAGGCCAGCTGGTAATTCACCGCCTTTCTTTTACGAATTCTGGAGCAGTGTCATGAGCAAGGTCTGTGAAGTGACGGGCAAACGCCCGATGGTTGGCAACAACGTCAGCCACGCAAACAACAAGACGAAGACCCGTTCGTTGCCGAACTTGCAGAAGCACCGCTTCTGGGTCGCCAGCCAGAAGAAGTGGGTCACGCTGAAGGTGTCGGCCCACGGGCTGCGCATCATCAACAAGCGCGGCATCGACAGGGTCGTGATGGAGCTGCAGAAGGCCGGCACGATTTAAGTCGGTCGTTGCTTTTGATGCTCGACGAGCCGCTGCTCCCGTCTGGGGCCGCGGCTCTTGTCTTGTGAAATGGGCCGCCCGACGCTGTTGATCTGCCGCAGTTGCAGGCGCAAAGGCGCCGCGACCGACGCGTGGTCTGGCGAGGTCTTGTACCAGGCCGTCAAGGCGCTGCGAAAAGAGCGGCACCTCAAAGAGGTCTTCGAGCTCGAGGGCGTCAACTGCCTTCGCTTGTGCGACACCCCATGCAACCTTCAGCTCGAGGGCAAGAAGCGCTCGACGGTGACGCGAAGCGAGGTCAACGCGCTGGTCGAGCCGCAGCAGGTCGTTGACGCGGCCTGCGCCTACGCCCGCCTCGAACCGGGTGAAGAGCTGCCCGATCGCTGGTTGCCGGGCGTGTTCGCCGACTGATCGACGGCCTGCAGTTGCATTGCCGGGGCTGGTGTTGATAGATCTGCATACGATTTTGAGAATCATTCTCAATTCGCCAAATCGATGAAAACCCTCACTCTTTTTCTGCTGTTGGCCATCGCCTGTGGTTCGCCCGCGACGGGCACGACGACCTCAGGCGCTCCGGCATTCGCGCGCGACTTTCAAGAATACGACTCGTGGGAGCCCTTCATGCTGCCCGGCACCGACGCCGACGCGCTCGATGGCGGCTCGGTGCACACCGCCGGCCCCCGCACGATTTTCTTGAATCAGCGGCCGCCCAAGGGGGCGACCGAATTTCCCGTCGGTACGATGATCGTCAAGCAGGGCACCTTCACCACCTTCGCGATGCACAAGCGCGGCGGCACCTACAACGCCAAGGGCGCCCACGGCTGGGAGTGGCTGGAGCTGCAAAAAAACAGCGCCGGCCAGGTGGTGATTGTCTGGCAGGGGTTGGGGCCTCCGGCGGGTGAGAAGTACGGAGACATCAACGTGACCTGCAACGACTGCCACAGCGCGGCCAGCAGCAACGACTCGGTGCTCTCGCTGCAAATGCAGCTCAGGGCGTTGGAGTAATTCGCAGCTCGGTGCGTACGTCCCACAGCTCGGGGAAGAAGGTCAGCTCGAGGGCCTTCTGCAAGAAGCCGACGCCGGAGCTGCCTCCGGTGCCCATGCGGTGGCCGATGATGCGGTGCACGGTCTTCAGGTGTCGAAAGCGCCAGAGGGCGAAGCGTTCTTCGACGTCGACCAGTTTTTCGCACATCTCGTACGCGTCCCAGTGCTCGTCGGGGTGCTCGTAGATGGTGCGAAACACGTTCATCACCTCGGTGCTGCGCTCGTAGGGCTTGGTGAAGTCGCGCTCGAGCTTGTCGGCGGGTATCGGCAGGCCCTGGCGGGCGAGGTGCTGCAGAAATTCGTCGTACAGGCTGCGTTGGTGAAGGCGCTTCTCGAGCCAGGCGTGCAGCTGCGGCGAGGTGCGGTGGGGCAGCAGCGCGTTGGGGTCTTTGTTGCCCAGCATGAACTCGATGGCCCGGTACTGGTGCGATTGAAACCCGCTCGAGCGACCCAACGCGTCGCGAAAGGCCAAGTACTCATTGGGCGTCATGGTCTCGAGCACCGACCACTGCTCGAACAACATGCGTTGAATCTGCGCCACCCGGGCGAAGATCTTGAAGCTCGCCTCGAGCTGGTCTTTCTGCACGTAGATCAGCGCCGCATCGAGCTCGTGGAGCATCAGCTTCATCCACAGCTCGCTGGTCTGGTGCTGAATGATGAACAGCACCTCGTCGTGCGAGCCCGAGCGGGGCTGCTGAATCGAGAGCAGGGTGTCGAGCTTCAGGTAGCCGCCGTAACTTTCGGGGGCCGGCACGTCGACGTGAATGCCTTTTTCGAGCTCGCGGGTATTCATGGGTGACAGCTCACTCCATTTTCGAGTCGGCGAGGGCCTTCGCACCCGCTCGACCGCGCGGGAGCACGACATTTTCAACCGTCTGCGGGCCGGCGTCGTCGACCCAGCCGGGGGGCAGGCGGCCGGTGCGCGAGAGCATGCGGTACTTCTGGTAGTGCGCCGCGCAGTACCCCTTGCTGCGCGCCGGCCGCTTGCAGCCGATGACCGCACACTGCCGGTCGGTGTTGGCGACGCGAGCGACGGTCACCGAGCCCTTGGGTCTGCCGGGGCCACGCTGGTGTGGGAGCACCAACTTCTTGGGCCGCCCGGGGCCGCGCTTGAGGGGTTGACCCAGGGCGATCGCGAGTCGCTCCATCGCGGCGCTCCGGGTCTGGAGCTCGGCGATGCTCGCCAGAAGTGGCGCCAGCATCGCCTTCACCTCGTGGTGAATCAGCTCGCGAATGGCTCGGTCGACCGACATGCCTTTGCCGATAGCGGCAATGACAGACATTCTCAAACAATATCTGTTTTGTGTATGGCAGGGTCGACCCATGAATTTCACCGATGTGTTGTCTTCGGCGGTCACCACGTTGCCGGCGCTGATCATCGAGGTGGTGGGCATCGTGCTCGCGGTGCTGCGGTGGCAGCGGCACCCGCTCGCCTCGCTGCTCTTCGTTTGCGGCGCCGCGGTGCGGGTGATGGCGACCGTCGGGTACGCCGTGTTGCCCCGGCTGCTGATGGGCACGGGGTCTGGCATGATGCTGCCGCTGCTTGGCGCGCTGGGTCTGGTGGGCAATGTGGGTCTGGCCCTGGCGGTGGCGGCGGTCTTTGCCGACCGGCCAGAGCGCGGGCCCCAGTTGAACCGCGCGCACCTCTGAGCTACTTCGTGGGGCCTATGAACGCTCTCGTGCTCTTGATTGCCCTGTCGACGACTCCTGCGGCCCCTGCTGCTGCTCCGGCTGTGAAATCGGCGGCGCCTGCGGCGGCTCCGGCGACCGCGCCGATGTCGGTCGAGGGGTGTGGCGGGCAGGGTGAAGCGGGTGAGTGTCACCACGGCGCGAGCTGCGCTGGGGC
>JANLPS010000464.1:0-12054 GCA_031367385.1 Archangium sp.
GCTGGGAAATCGGCACGTTCGCGATGTCTCCACCTGAGACGACCACGTCGCGCACCGTCGGCGTCGCGCGCAGGTACTCGAGCATCTGCACCCAGCGGTCGGGCTGGCTGGTCTTGAACTTGAGCTTGTCGACCTGCGGCACGTCGTTGCCCACGAGATCCATTCGGGTGCAGTGGCCGCAGTACTGGGGGCAGGTCGAGAGCATCTCGGCGAGCACCTTGGTCGGGTAGCGGTGGGTCAGGCCTTCGACCTTCCACATCTCGGCTTCGTGCAAGGAGTCGCGCGAGGCCTTCGGGTGGTTCGGCCAATCGGTACGGCGGTCTTCGAACGCCGGCAGCATGTAGCGGCGCAGCGGGTCACCCCACAAGTCGCCCATGTTCATGGTGTTGATCATGTGCGGGGTGAGCAGAATCGACATCGTCGCGCGCTCTTTTTGATCTCGGTCGATCGACGCGGCGAGGTCTTCAGGCAACAGGTTGCCCAGGGCGGCACGCAGCTCTTTGAGGTTCTTGACGGTGTGCTTGCGCTGCCACAACGCGGTCTCCCACTCCTGGGTGGTGACGGTCTTGTAACCGGGTATGCGCGTCCAGTCGGGCTCGACGAATTCGCGGGCGAGTGGGTACTTGAAGGGCTGCGCGGCGGTGGGGTTCGGCATGGGCGTCTCATGCCATGCAAGTGCGAGCGCCGCAAAGTGCTTCGACGCAACGCGATGCGGCGAGGGCTTGAACCGAACACCTACACCTCAGACAGTGCCGCCCGTGCTGAAACCGAGTCGAAAGCCTCCCGGGCCAATCACCTCGCGCGACGGAGGCCGGCGCTCCGAGGGCGGCGACTCCGGCATGATGCTTCGCCCGACGCAGGAAGCGCCGATGCGGGCAGGGTCGTCGATGCCGGCTGGCTCCATCTATTCGGAGGCCTTCGCCGACGCGGGGTGCTCGAATCCGACCTGCCAGGTCGGGGTCAGCTGCGGGCACGGTGAGCAACGCGTGCGGAGTCAGCGTCGAGTCTGGCGGGTGGCGTGCCGAATGTGTGTGCCGCCTGCACCGCGCCGACCGTCGAGGCCGACTACGTGCTGCTGAGCCCTGACCCTGTCTGCTTCAGGCCTGCGGCGTTCGACAAAGCAAAACTGCCTCAGCGTATGCGGCGCATACTGGAGCTGAGTGTGTGCGCGAGTCGGCGCGAAAAAAAAATTGGGCGGGCCGAGTGGCAGCAACTACGGTGCACGCCCCGCGGCCGTTCAATTTTTTTTCGGCGCGCAACACCAAAAACAACACACCTTGGAGTCTCTCTGAAACCGACCACACTGCTGCGGAAGTCGATTCTTTCGGCTGCCGCGATCTTTGCTTTGACGAATTGCGCTGGCGCTGCCGGATCTGACGGCAAAAATGGAACCAATGGTTCGAACGGAACCAACGGCACCAATGGGACGAACGGGCTCACCGCGCGGCTGAATGTCGCACCAGAAGCCGCGGGTTCGAACTGCGCGCAGGGCGGCACTCGAATCGATTCAGGTCTCGATGCCAACGCCAACGGCACGCTCGACACGAGCGAAATCGGCGCGACGCAGTTCGTCTGCAACGGGGCACGGGGTGACGCGGGCGCCAACGGAGCGAATGGCACCAACGGCATGGACGGGACGAACGGAACGAACGGCACCAATGGAGTCGATGGCTTCAGCGTTCTGGTCGTGATGGGAACCGAGCCCACCGGGTCGCACTGCGCAGCGGGCGGTATCAAGGTCGATGCCGGCGCCGACACCAATCGCAATGGGTCTCTCGACGTGAGCGAAATTTCGTCGACGGCGTACGTGTGCACCGGGCTCAACGGCACCAACGGCACGAATGGAACCAACGGCACGAACGGCATGAATGGCATGAACGGAACCAACGGCATGAATGGCGCCACTGGTGACGCGGGCGCGAATGGGCACAACAGCCTTGTGGCGAGCGTGGCTGAGCCAATGGGAGCGAACTGCCTGTACGGCGGCCGAAAAATCACCTCAGGCGTCGACGCGAATGACAACAACGTGCTCGACGTCGCCGAAGTGGCGGCCACCAGCTACGTCTGCAACGGCCCCGGCGTGGCATGGGTCAACGTGACGGCGGCGACCACGGTGCAAATGGCCTCGAACACCGGCTACATCGTGAACAACAGTGCGTCGACGGTGACGCTGACGCTCCCGACGACTCCGGCCATTGGCGACACGGTTCGCATCAAGGGCGCGGGGGCTCCGGGCTTCGTGATCGCGCAGAACGCGCTGCAATACGTCAACCTCTCGGGCGCGCAGCCCTACGCCTCGCTCTCGGGCAAGACCTGGTCTTCGGTGAAAGACACCGCGAGCACGTGGGAGATCTCCGTCGACAGCTCGTCAGACGGCCAGACGGTCGCCAGCTTGAACCACTGGACCAATCAGGTGCTGGTCTCAAAAGACGGCGGCAAGACCTGGGCAGGCCCTGGAATTGCGATTGGTGACGTGAACCTGGGTGACATCACCATCTCGCCCGATGGCACGACGATGTACATTCGCTCGTTCACTGCGGCGAATGGGTTCTACGTGTCGACTGACTCCGGAGCGTCGTGGACGCAGAAGACCACCCTCACCGGCCTCATCGCCTTCTCGGCCTACACCGGTGGCATCGTGGCGATCGGCACTTCGGGCGTGACGCTCGGCGTGTACGTCTCGACCAACAACGGTACGACCTGGTCGCCCTTCACCATCCCCGGAGTGCCGGCGTCACCGTGCTGGACGTCAATCTCCGCGTCGTACGACGGCAAGAAGATCGCGGTCGGTGGCGATGGCAACGGCTCGTGCCCCATCATCCCCGTGTTCGTGTCGAAAGACAGCGGAGCGACGTGGACGCCGAGCCCTCTGGCCACGGGGCCGCTGCAGAACCGAAATCAACAGGTCTCGGTCTCGCCCAGTGGCAACCTGGTGGTGGTGACCTCGGGCAACGCGGGCATCCCGGTGTACGTGTCGACCGACGGCGCGACGTGGTCGAACACCGGCGCGTTTCAAACGCCTGCGCTCCCGGCTGCCATTTCGGGTGAAGGGCGTCGCATCGTGCTCTCTGACCCGAGCAACTCGAACATTCACGTCTCGAACAACCGGGGCGCGACGTTCACGACGTACAACGTGGGTCACAACACGGTGAACGTGGCGGGGTCGGCTGACCTGTCGTCGCTGTACGGCGGCAACGGTCGTACACAGGGTGGGCTCGTCTACAAATCAGTCTCGACGCTGAGCACGACCGGCCTGTCGACCGTCGGAGTCACCGGCACGACCACCGGCGGCAGCAACGACGCGCTCGAGTTGCAGTACCTGGGCGCGGGCCAATGGGGCCTGCTGAGCTTCGTCGGCAACTTCCTCGTCGAGTAGTCGTCGACGCGGGTGCAGCGCCGTGAAGGGGTGCCCCAGTGGAAAGGGGCGCCCCTTTTTTAATTCTTTTGCGCGCATTTGACGCGAGGCCCGTCAGTGAACGAAGAGGGCCATCACCATGAAACGACTGGGTGTGCTCGCGGTCATGCTCGGCTGCGGGTGCTTCGATTTGAACCCGGGCAACTATCGCTTCGTCATCGACTCGGGCGTCGCCACCGAGGCAGCGTCGTGTGCTCGCGCCTGCAGCACCCCGCCCGCCCGGCACTGCGTCGCCGGGGTGACCCTCGAGGCGTTCCCCTCTCGAGGGGTGTGCGCATCGGCGACCGGGTGCTCGTATTCGCCAGTGTTGATCGCCTGCGCCACCGCGTGTGATGCGGGCCAGTGCGTGAACGAGCCGTGCGCCGGCGTGTTCTGCGACCAACCTCCACTGACCGTGTGTCACGACGCGACCCACGCGACGGTGTTCGAATCGAATGGCAGCTGTACTGAAGGCAGCTGTGCGTACGCCTCGCTGGTGGTCGATTGCCCCGGGGGGTGCGCCGATGGTCGCTGCGCCGGCAACGCCTGCGCCGGAGTCGCCTGCCAATCACCCCCCGCCGCGGTCTGCCTCGATGCGCACACCTTGCGCGCCTTCGGAGCGGCCGGTCGATGCGTGGAGGGCGCTTGCACGTACACCTCGGCCGACTCGAGCTGCGCGCAAGGGTGCGCCGACGGTTCCTGCGTCAACGACGCGTGTACGGGCCGCGCGTGCAATCAGCCTCCCGCGAATGTGTGTCTCGATGATCACACCGTCAGGTTGTTCGCCGCGTTGGGTTCGTGCAGCGGAGGCGCGTGCTCGTACACGCACTCCGACAGCTCGTGTGCGTGTCAGTCAGGGCGGTGCTTCACGCCGTCGACGGTGTGCACCGCGAGCGCGTGCTCGAACGGGTGCTGCGATGGTGATGTGTGCGTGACGGCGCAAGACGCGGCCCGCTGCGGCAGTAGCGGCGCCGAGTGCGGAGCGTGCGGCTCGGGCTTCTCGTGTCAGAGCGGTCAGTGCCGTGACATCGACGAGTGCGGCATTGCGCACGGCGGGTGCGCGGCGTCGGCGACGTGTACCAACACACCTGGCGGCCGCACCTGCGCCTGCCCACCGGGGTGGAGCGGCGATGGCCTGACCTGCACGCCTCCCTTCGATGCGGGCCCCGTGCAGTGCTCGGCCTCGAACTGCAACGGGTGCTGCGATTTCAATGGCCAATGCCAGGCGAGCACTGCCCAGACCTGCGGCGTGAAGGGGCAGAGCTGCATCACCTGCCCCGGCACCACCGGTTGCACGCAGTACGGAGGCTGCACCGAGCTCATCTGCAACCCGACCACGTGCCCCACCGGCTGCTGCGATCGCGACGGGTACTGTCAACCTGGCACCTTCACCTCAGGCTGCGGCGGTGGCGGGCAGGCGTGCAGCTACTGCGCGGCGACGTGCACCAATCGGGTGTGCGCCCCGTACCAACCGCCCTTCAACGACGGCGGCATCGCGTTCGACCGCTGCGAGAACGCAAAGGTGATCGCGGCGGGCGACTACGCGCTCGAGACGACCTTTGGCAGCCAAAACGACTACGTGAGCATGACGAACGACACCTGCCACTTCGGAGACGGAGCGGACCGCGTGTACCAAGTCACGATACCCGCGCTCAAGCGCATCGAGGTGGGGGTTGACCAGGGCACCATCTCCGGAGCCACCGCGAGCCTGATCATCGGCGGCGTCTCGGCGTGTCTGCAACCAGCCACCTGCGCGGCGACTTCGGTGCCGGTGGGCTCGGGCGCGTACAAAGTGTTCTCCTGGTACAACGCGTCGTCTCAAGCGCAGAACGGGTACGTGGTGGTCGACACGGTGCAAGCCTCTGGTGCGGGCGCCTATGTTCTGTCGGTCTCCTACTCCGACGTGCCGGCGGCAGATCGCTGCGAGCGTGCGGTGCAGCTGCAAGACGGGCTCGTCATTCACGGCGACACGGCATCGCTGGCCAATGACTACGACACCACTCAGGGCAGCTGCTCAGACGTGAATGCAGGCAATGATGCGGTGTACACCATCAATGTGCCGGGGCGCGCGGGAGTGCAGTTCAAGGTGACCCCGGTCACGCCCACGCTCAACACCTCGATTTCGTGTTCGACCTCGCAGCGTGATTGCGCGCGGCGGTTTTGCACGTCGAACAGCAACACGAGCCCTGCGGGCGGGGTTGATACGCTCGGGTGGCTGAACCCGGAGTCGACTCCGAAGCAGGTGTACGTGGTGGTTGATTCGCAGTTCGGCGTGAGCGGCTTGTTCGACATCGTCGCGGTGTTGCGGCCGGGCATTTGCGACTCGGTCACCTGCACCACGGGGTGCTGCGTGAACAACCAGTGCGCGACGTTTGAATCAGACGACCTCTGCGGCACCGGCGGAGCGACCTGCACCGCTTGCCCCGGCGCCACGCGGTGCTCGGCGTCGGGTCAGTGCCAGTAGGGAGGATCGCTTCGACTCGGTGTGGCAACAAAGCGACCATGCGAATTCTGCTCGTGTTGTGCGTGGCCATCTGCGGCTGTGTGTTTCTGACCGCTCGTGATTTTCCGACGAAGGCGGGGGCGGGCACCCAGCCCGAGCTCACCTGGGAAGGCGGGCCTGTGGGTCACGTGCAGGTGTCGGAGAAGCTGACCGCGAGTGACGGCGGCACGTCGTGGAATGACCGGGTCTTCGACATTCAAGGGCCACTCGACGGGCAACGAAATGTCGTCTCGTCACCGTACACCCTCGGCGCGAGCCTCCCGGAGGGCGCGGTGCAGTACCACCCGGCCACCAACAGCTGGGACACCGCATTCGAGCCCGTCACGCTGACCCCGGGGCACCACTACGTGATTCACCTCGGGCGCTACAACGCGAAGAGCCTCGACTTGTCAGACCTCGAAGTGACGCCCTGAGAACGGGAACGGGAACGGGGTAGCCGCTGCTGGGCCGGCGGTGGTAATCTTCGTCGATGGCACCGAGCAACTCTGATGACGAGCGCGCGCGTGCCCTTCGAGCGACCGAACGACGACTTCGCATGACCGCCAAGGTCGTGCTCCTTGGCGAAGAGCTCGAGTCGTCTCCACGACGCACTCCGCAAGAGTGCATTGAGCTGATGTTCGAGCTGACTCAAGCGGCCTGGGTCTTCAGCGGCGCGCCCTGGCCCGACCTGCCGCGATCAGAGTGGCCGGTTCGCAGACGAAATCTGGGCGAACCTGCGTGAAGCTCCCGACTGACTTTCGTGACGCATTGGTCTGCTTCGCCGATGCCGGGGTTGAGTTCGTGATCGTGGGCGGCTTCGCCGTTGCCCACCACGGCTATGTTCGCGCGACCAAAGACATCGATGTGCTGGTGCGCGCGAGCACCGAGAATGCCGCCAAGGTCATTGACGGTCTGATCGCCTTCGGCGCCCCCATTCAGGCGCTCAAGATTGAGCCAACTGATTTCGCGCACGAAGGAAAAATCATTCAGCTCGGAGTTCCACCGCTCCGAATCGATCTGCTGACGAGCGTTTCGGGCATCGACTTTGACCGGGCTGTCAACGGTGCCTCGGCACTCGAAGTCGAGGGCCGAACAATTCGGGTTATTGGGCTCGACGCACTCCTGCAGAACAAACGCGCCGCAGGGCGACCACAAGACCTCGTTGATGTTGCCGAGCTCGAACGACAAAGGCCGCAGGGCTCCCGGCCGTTCTGAGCAAGAATCGGAGGCGCCGCCATCACGGGCCGGCGCCTCGAGAGTCATCTGCGAGCCCGGTTGAGCTTACGCCGCGACGCCAGGGTCATCAGTCAGCGCCGGAGTCACAGGCGCAACCGAGTCGCCCTTCTTGCTGCCTGACTGAAAGCGATCGAGCCGGTACCAGAGCTCGCGCACGGCATCGCCGGGGTACGCGGCCAGGCCTTGCTTCGAGAGGTGGCGCAGCTGGTCGAGGAGCAGCCGCTTGAGCTGGCCGACGGTCTTCGTGGTGTTGATGCGCTGTTTCGAGAGGACCGCGCCTTTGAGGCGCGCGGCGAGCTCGGCATCGATCAACACGGTGGCCTCGGCGACCAGGGCATCGACTTTGGCCTTGTCGGGCAGCTCGTCGCGCATGTCGACGACGTCGCCGATGACTCCAGCCATCGAGTCAACCAATCGGTTGTACGACGTCAGGTCGACGGTGAAGTCGCTGGCCTTGAAACCGGCCGCGACGCCGATGAGCGCCAACTGCTCGCGTATCGACATGAGCGACGCGCGCGACGCTTCGGCGGCCTCGGTCTTGTCGGGGCGGTCGCGAGGCGCCTCGGCGCGAACTGAGCGCGGGCCGAGCAGACTCGAGAGCACCTCGAGGCGCATGAACATGGCGTCGCTGACCGCGTATTCGCGCGACATCAAGTCAGGCACATCTCCGCGGGCGAGCAGCATCTCGCGGGTTTCGGCGAGCATGTCGACGGTCGGGTAAGCCACTTTGGGGTAGTTCGAACCCAATTGAGCGGCCTCTTCGAGAATCGTCGACTCCGTGACCTTTGACGAAGTCACAAGCGACTTGGAGGGAATGACGGCGGCAACGGGTTTCTTGGTCTTCTTCTTCTTCGACATGACGATCTTTCACGGGAGGAAGGAGCTTCTTGAGCGCGCCCCCGTCGCGTTCAGGCCGTCAGACGGAGCCCTCGCGCGAATATTCATCGAATTGTTTTCGAATTTATTTTTCAGTCGATTCGAAGAGTTAGAGAGCCAACCAGATGTTGAATGCGGCATCGGTTCGCGCCGACCGCGGCGGCTCACGGTGCCGTCGCATTTATCTGCCTGCCGACCGGCTAAGAACCATGCGATCGCTTAGTGTGCTCGAGGAGGCCTTCTACGTCGGAGGGACGACATCGTGAGACGGGTCGCAAGCGTCGTACTTCTTTGGCTCGGGACCGCGGCTGTCGTCCTTTCGCTGACCATCGCGCGCTGGGCGTGGGTCGCGGTAGCGACACCTGACCCAGTAATGCCCAGTGCCGTTGTTGCGAGCGAACCGACTCCTTCAGGCACGGTTTGCCAAGGCTCAAGCTGCGTCTCGCTGAGCAGCTCGGAACTAGTCCTCGATCACTACGACATGCTCAAGGCCGAGCGCCAGATGGTCGTTCAAGGGTTTCTCACCGTCTTCTGCGCGGGGGCCGCGCTCGTGGTCGCCGGAGGTGTCCTGCGCCGAGGGAGTACACTGGCGACGACGCACGCAGATGAGGTAGCCCGCGAGGTTCCAGGAGACAGACCCGGAAGTCATTGAGCAGCCTGAAGCACGTCAAGAGACGTATTCACTTGATGAAAGTCTCACATCTCCCAGACACGCACGCGGGATAGGTCTGAAGGGCGAGACAACTCGGCTGCGTGTAGCACTGTGACTGCTCACAATACGCCTGAATGTCGGAAGCTATCGCCGATCGATAACTGGATTCTTGCCCTCGTGCGATGGACGGCAACACCGGGCACTGCCCAAACCCAATGCAGTTATTCGCAAGCATCACGGTCGTACAATCTGAGTCGCTCGAGCATGAAGCGTTGCCGATTCGAATCGCTTCAAGCCGGCAGCGCTGCCGCCAATAAAGTTCGCAATTTTCAACTCCTCCATCGAGAGAGTCACAATCGGTGGACTGGACAGCTGCCGTAGCCAATCGACCGGCGTCCCCTTTGAGTTCACCGGAATCAACGCCCCCACTCGCTGAGACACAGCCAGCTACCAAGATAGAAATCGCAACGGTCCGAGGCATTCCTCTCCCCTCCGCACTTCGCAACGACTGCGTAGTCGATCGTATATCAACCCATTCATGAGCATCGGGAGCCACGAGCGTCTCAAGGCGGCCCGCAAGAGCTGCTCCGAGGCCCGCAAGAGCTGCTCCGCGACCCGCAAGAGCTGCTCCGCGACCCGCAAGCGCCGCTCCGAGACCCGCAAGCGGCTCCACGAGACCCGCGAGAGCCGCCGACCAGGTCCGAGCGCAAGACCTGCGAAGCCAAAAAAGGGGTCCAAAGACGACTCGACAAAAGAGCGTGCACGCGTGCCCGCGGGTGTGGTCGAAAGAACGATGCGTTTCGTTTGGCTCGGTCTCACCGCTGCGATGTTCACCTCCGCCTGCACTGTCACGTCGCCCGCGTGCGCCACCACCTGCAGCGGGTGCTGTGACGCGCGCGGAGCCTGTCAACTCGGCAGCGAGGCCATCGCCTGCGGCCTTCTCGGAGGCGCGTGCCAAACCTGCGACGCCAACAAGACGTGCTTTTCAGGCACCTGCGTCGGAGGCACCGGTGGCGGAGGCGAGACCTCTGACGGTGGCACCACGGGGCCCGCTTGCGCTGGCACGCTCCTGCGGTGCGACGCCACCTGCATCGACCCGCTCGCAGACGAGAACAACTGCGGCCGCTGCGGCAAGGTCTGCAGCAACGGCATGGTCTGCAACCAGGGCACTTGCGAGCTCTTGCCCAGCAACTGTTCGACGACGAAGTGCCCTCCCGGGTACGGCTGCGACCCCGCGACGCTCAAATGCGTCACCGGCTGCCGCGTCGCGAACGACTGCCCCTCTGGAGCGACCTGCACCGCTGGCGCGTGCACGTGCGCCACCGGTTTTCACCAGTGTGGTCAGTCGTGTGTGAGCGACGCCAACACTGGCAGCTGTGGTGCACGCTGTGAGTCGTGCCCGGTTGCCAACCTGTCGACGGCCACCTGCAGCGCCGGTCAATGCGGGCACCTGTGCGTGGCGGGCGCGCACGACTGCGGTGGCGTCTGTGTCAGCGACAACGACGTCAACACCTGTGGCAGCCGGTGCGCGGCGTGCCCGACTCCGAGCTCAGGCACCGCCATCTGCGCCAGCGGAGTCTGCTCGGCATCATGCGCGGGTGGCCAGCACCTGTGCGGCAGCTCCTGCGCAGACGACTCCGCTGCGGCGACGTGCGGGGCGCGGTGCACGCCCTGCCCCGTGCCGAGCCACGGAGCGTCGACCTGCACCAACAAGACCTGTGGCGTGGCCTGCGACACCGGGTACCACGCGTGCGGAGACAGCTGCGCCTCCGATACCGACGCGACCAAGTGCGGGAGTCAATGCACGAATTGCCCCGGGGGCGCGAATGGCACCCCCGCCTGTCAGGCGGCCGCCTGCACCGTATCGTGCACTTCGGGCTTTCACCTCTGCGCGGGCGCGTGCAAGCCAGACGGTGACTCGGCCAACTGCGGCCCGAGCTGCTCGGTGTGCCCGGCCGGCCCCGCGCATTCGACGCCAGCCTGCGCGGCGGGCAGCTGCGACTTCACGTGTGACGCGAACTACAGCCGGTGTGGCACCAGTTGCTGCTTCGCCTTCGCGCGCATCGAGGCCGGCGCCAACCGGACCTGCGGTCTGACCACGGGTGGAGGCATGAAATGTTGGGGCCTCGGCACGTCCGGCATCACTGCCTCGAAGGTACCCACTGACGTGACTGGGTTTACGAGCGGCGTGGTCGACTTCTCGGTTGGGTCCGACTCGCTCTGCGCCGTGATGAGCAGCGGCGAGGTGCACTGCGTCGGCAACAACACCTATGCGGTGTGCGGCGGCAGTGCTCAGAGCTACAGCTCACCCCACACCGTGGCTGGCGTGGCCGGCGCGACCGGCATTTCGTCGGGCGATCGCGAGACGTGCGTCGTCACCTCGACGGGCGACGTGTACTGCTGGGGGCAGCCGTACGAGATCACCGCCCTGGGCGGAGTACCCACGGCGTTCGGAGCCCCAGTGCATGTGGGTCTCTCGAACGTCGTCGAAGTCTCGGTGTACACCGGGCCCAACTCACACGCCTGCGCCCGATTGAGCGACAAGTCGCTCTGGTGTTGGGGCGCGAATGGCTATGGCCAAGGCGGTGTTTCTGCGACCTCCACGGCGAGCGCGACGCCGATCAAGGCCACGGCGGTCACGTCGGTGAGCCAGGTCGTCACCGGCTACGATTCGACCTGCGTCATCGACTCCGGCGCCTTGAAGTGTTTCGGCTACACCTACGATTCGTCGGCGCGCCTGTGGTCTGTGAACGGTACGACCGGGGTCAAAGCCATCGGCCGAACGCCTTCGTTCGGCGGCTGCATCGCACTGACCAATGGCACCGCGAAGTGCTGGGGCGACAACAGCACCGGCCGCATCGGTGACGGCACCACAACCCCGTCGACTACGCTCGTCACGGTCTCGGGGCTGACCAATGTGTCGAACATCACCACGCTCGGCGTCCGCAGCTGCGCGGTCACGTCAGGTGGCGTTGGGTACTGTTGGGGGCAGAATACTTCCGGAGAGCTCGGCGATGGGACCACCGGACAGTCGCTCACGCCGATCGAAGTGAAGCGGCCCTGACGCCGTGCCTCCGGTTGAGGTCACGGTGACTGAGACTGACAGCCCTTAGCTCGGCCCGAGCAGGTGCTAGGTTGCGCCCGATGCGAGCAAACCCATTGCGTGCCCTGTGGAGCTCGGGCGGCGCGGCGATCAACGGCTGGTTGTCGATACCCAACAGCTTCTCGGCCGAGGTGATGGCCAATCAGGGCTTCGACAGCCTCACCATCGACCTGCAGCACGGCATGGTCGACTTCAGTGATGTCGTCCCGATGTTCCAGGCGATCTCAACCACCGCGACCGTGCCGATGGTGCGCGTGCCCTGGCTCGAGCCCGGCATCGTGATGAAGACCCTCGACGCCGGGGCCTACGGC
>JANLPS010000483.1:0-5483 GCA_031367385.1 Archangium sp.
AAAGTCATGCCGCTCTCTTCATTGGTGCCCAAGCCGTGGCGCGCGCTGCTCCAAGGGGCCTTCGAGGCCGAATCATTCGCTCAGCTCGACGCGTTTCTCGAGCGTGAGCGGGCCGAGCGACGGGTTATCTTGCCACCCCAGCAGCACATCTTCTCGGCGCTCGCGCACACCGACCCCGAGCAGGTGAAGGTGGTCATCATCGGCCAAGACCCCTACCCCACCGCCGGCAACGCCAACGGGCTCTCATTCTCGGTCGGCCCTGGCATGAAGATACCGGGCTCGCTGCGCAACATCTTCGCGGCGCTGAACGCAGACCTGGGCCTCGAGAAGCCCGCCACCGGAGACCTCACGGCCTGGGCCAAACGCGGCGTGCTGCTGCTCAACACCGTGCTCACCGTGCGCGAGGGCGAAGCGGGCTCGCATCAAGGCCAGGGCTGGGAGCCCTTCACCGGTGCCGTGCTCGAGCAGATCAACGCGATGCCCGGGCCGATCGTCTTCTTGTGCTTCGGCAAGCACGCGCAGGCACTCGCGGGCACGCTCATCGACGCGAGCCGGCACACGGTGCTGATCGAGCCGCACCCTTCTCCGCTCAACGGCAGAAAGTTCGTCGAGTCGGTGAAGGCCAACAAGACGTTCAGCAAGACCAACGCAGTGCTGGTCTCGGCGGGCCGTGAGCCGATCGATTGGTCGCTGTGACCGCTACCGGGCCTCTTCTTTGATCGAGCCAATGTCGGCTTTGAGCACAGGCTTGGCCTTCGCATCATTCTCGACGACGACGTTGCTCGCGACGAGAAAGTTCTTCGCGAACAGAGGTTTGCCCTTCGGGCCGGGCACGTAGGCGCCGTAGCGGCCAACGCCGGCGTCGGTGAACTCACCGACGAAGTCTGCGCCCTCTTTTTTACCAATCACGTCACCCACCACGAACTTGACGTCTGCGAACGAGAAGCCGGCTCGGGCCAGGGCCGCATTGAAGCCGGCGTCACCGCACAGCTTGTCTTTGAGCGCCGCAATCGCCGGAGTGCTGATGTCGATGGCGTCAGTGAACGCCAACGGGCTCTGTGACGCGATGGCGCCTGCGAGAAGCACGTACCCGTCGTTCGGCTTGCGCGGGTGGTGAAGCACCAGGTCTGAATTGGGGCCGGTGCTCATGTCGATGATGGCCAGCGTGGGTTGCTTGACCCCCTTGATCACTCCCTTTGACGGCAGCAACAGACTGCTGTCGAACCCAACGCCCGGCTTCGTCGCGAGCTTTCGCAGGGCGCTCGGCATCGGAGTCGGCCGGTCGGCGCGCAGGTGGCGCGTGATGTAGGCCGCCAATTTTTCGTGAAAGAGCGCTTGGGGGTCTTTGGGGCTCGGGGGGGCGAGGGGGGCGGGGCTGATTCGTGAAGCGGCGGTCATGCTCATGAAGGTTCTCTCCTGTTGGTTGACGAACCAACACCCTGCCACGCGCGCGAGCGCCCGCTCAGTCAGCACTCTGGCAAGCGCCATTGCCGATTCGGCAAGAGCCTCGCGGCGCCCTATGCACGCAGCCCCGGAATCTCGCCGCTGACCTCGCCCAACGTGTTGCTGGTGTACCCAATCGCTCGCAGCACCGTGAGCAGCACGCTGGTCGGGTGTTTGCCCTGTGCCGGCAGGTGAATGCCCTTCTTCAGCCCAGCGCCCGCGACGATCATCGCCATGTTCTCGGTGCTGTGAGCATCTCGTTCGGCACCTGACTCCGGGTCGAAGCCCTGGCCACCTTCGAAGGTGAACACCGAGCCGACACTGTCGAGCAGCGTGCCGTTGCCCTCGGGCGTTTGTTGCAGCTTCGTGAGCAAGGAGGCCCAGTGCTTCATGTGCCAGTTGATGCCTCTGGCCAGCGAGACGCACGTGTCTTCGGTCAGCCGGCCTTCGCCGCCGTGTGAGATCTCGTGCAGGTCTGAGAGCTGACCGGTGATTTGGTACATGTTCATCCAGCAGTGGGAGACGGTCATCTGAAAGAGCACGCTGCGGGTCAGGTCGCACGCGAGCGCCATGTGAATCAGGTCGCAGATCACCTCAGCGCGTTGGTCTTCGCCGCTGTAGCCGAGGTTCTGACTGTAGGTGTCGAGCGAGCCACCCGAGCCAATCGCGGGGTCGGCGCCAGGGTCGGTTGGTTTTCGGCACGCACCCGCAACAGGAGGAGGGATCGCCGCCACCCGCAACTCGAGCTCCCGCACCTGCTGCAAGTGGTCATCGAGCTTGGCCCGGTCGGCGCGGCCCAGCTTCGATGAGAGCGCGCTGCCTCGGGTCACGACCGAGTCGAGCACGCTGCGCCGGGTTTCAGTGCGCCACTTCTGCTCGGCCACCTGGTCGGCAGTCACGCCTCCGCTCTGCAGGTTCGCGAACAACGAGACGAAGAGATCGTGCGGGCTGTAACGAGGGGCGACCTGCTGCAGCGCTCCGCCGCTCGAGCGATACGAGAGCCGATAGCCTGACCCCGCGACCGCGCCAGTCAGGTACTCAGCGACCTGCACCCGAGTCACCAACGCGGGGAACAAGGTGCCCGCGCCCAAGAAGTCACCCGCGATGTGCTCGGTGGTCGGCCCGTTGAAGGTGCCGTCGGTCGTCTTGATGCCGGTCAACAACGGCGCGACTTGCTTCTCGTGAAAGTGGAGCGGCCGCCCGCCCGGAGGCACCACGCCACCGTTGTCAGCCGCCGACGGCAATCGCAGCCCGGTGACCACTGTGACCTGGTCTTTGATCGGCGCCAAGTTGGCCAGCGCGAGCTTGAGGTCGTACCCCGCGCCCACGATGCTCGGCACGAAGGTGTCGGCGATGGTGCCGCTGTACCCGCCGAGCGAACAGCCGCCGAACCCCAGCAGGTAGCGCTTCGGTATCACCGGCGCGGCCCAGGCCGAGTGGCTCATCGCCTCGAGCCACGGCAGCGCAATCGCGACCTGGCCCAGGCCACGAAGCAGGGTACGGCGGGTCAGCGGCGTGCGTTTCATGGAGTCTCCGTTCGCTGCGAGAACGTCGGGTGGGTGACCAGCGCCAGGAGCACCTCATCGAAGTGCCGCCCGGAGTCTTTGAACGCGTGCCCCAGGTGCTGGAGCAGGCCCAGGTCTGACCCCAGCTCGCGCCGCCCCTGCGTGAAGCGAAACACCTGCTTCACCACGCACGACTCGAAGCTCGAAGACTGCACCAACAGCGCACCCAGCCCCCCGGGCCCATTGAAGGCGCCGACGCCAGCCAGCGCTCCGTCGCCGGCGATGGTGCATTCGGGGTGCTCCGCTTCGACGGCGCGAAAGGCGCCGGTTCGGTCGTACTGCTCGAGGCCGAAGCCGATCGGGTCCATCTGGGTGTGGCAGCTCGCGCACGCGGCCAGGGTGCTGTGCTCGCGGTACCGGTCTTTCTTGCACACCACGCCACCGGTGCCCGCGGGTGGCACGTCGGCGTTCACGTTCGGCGGCGGGTCGGCGATCTCTTGGCAGAAGAGCCGGTTGCGTACCCACTTGCCGCGCCGGGTGGGGCTCGTGTCTGAGGCCTTCACACCGTTCGCGAGCAGCGCGGCGTGCGAGAGAATGCCCCGGCGTGATGAACCGGCCCCGTACGAAGCCCAGTGAAAGCCGGGCGAGCCAGTGGTCGGCATGCCGTAGTGCGCGGCGAGCGCGTCGTCGACGTAGGTCTGTTCGGCGGTGAAGAGCTGGGCGTAGTCAGCGCGATCGTCGAGCACCACCTTACGAACCAGCGCCGTGGTCTCGGTGTACGCGGCCGCCGCGAGGTCGGCGTCGAAGGGGAGGCTCTGGTAGCCAAGCCACATCGCGTGAAAGCGCTCGATCTGCGCTCGGCCCGCAGGCTCGGCCATCAGGCGCACTGCCGCAGCGCGCACGCCTTCGGGGGTCGAGAGGTCTCCCGCGGCCGCGGCGTCGAGCAACCAGGCATCGGGCGCCCGGCCTTGCAACACGAAGGCGAGGCGCGTCGCGAGCTCATTCGGGGCCAGGGCGAAGACGCCGGCCTGGCCCGCCACGGCAGTGCCCTGTTCGACGCGAAAGAGAAACTCCCCGTCGAGCAAGAGGCGCTGCGCGACCAGGCCGGCCGAGGTGATGAAGGTGCCACGCTGCCTGGCGAGCGCATGCAGGCTCTGAAGCTGGGTGACCTCTGCTGCGGTCACCGGCCGCCGAAGCACCTTGCGGCCGAACGTCTTGATGAAGGTCGACAGACACTGGAGATCGTCGTCACTGGCCGGAGTGCACGGCAGCAGCAGGGCCCTCCGCTTGGTGTCGGCGAGCGCCTCGGTGGTGACCTGCACCACCACCTTCTCGACCGCCTCGAGCCACACGGCCGAAGCGACTTGCCGCGCGTACTCGTTGTCGAACGGGTTCGGGTCGTCGCCGGGCAACACGCTGAGCGCGAGGTGGCTCGCATCGCCCGTCAGCTGCGAGAGCGTCGCATCGAGCTCGGCGCGGCTGAGTCGGCGAAGGCTCGTCACCGGCGCGGTCGGCGTGACCGGGGTCTCAGCCTCTTCGCCGCCCCCAGAACCGGAGCCACTGCCGGAGCCAGACCCGGCTTGGCCGCCGGTGGGAGACACCGTCTTCGCGCTCGGGGTGGCAATTTCGCCAGTGCACCCGATGCACACCACGCACAGCCAGAGAGTCGCAGTTCGCATCGGGGCAACGCCTCAGCAACAACTCGGCCTGACGGCGCTCAATGCCAAAACAAGTGGTTGGGTCGGGCCTGCGTCAGCCCGAGCTGACGGTGTGTCTGCTCAAGGTGACTGCGGCCCGGCGTGACCTTGCGGCGCCCAAGACCAAGGAGGCGGGCGAAAAGAAGGCGCAGCGGTCGTCGAAGACCCGCTGCGCCTCACCGCAAAACAATGTCCAGAAGCGATTACGCAGGCACCGGCACCGTCGTCAGCGCTTCAGGCGTCACCTTGCGACGGGTCGACCGGCGCAAGCTGCCGACGATCTTTTGAGCTTGTTTGAATGACGAGACCAACGCCACGGCCACGCGCAGCCGATCGTGCCGCTGAATCACCAGCGTCGAGTACCGGTCGCGCAAGTCAGCACTGGCTGTCGCCTGCGCCGCAGACGTCGTCTGGGCGCCGGCCGCCGTCAAGGCCGCCTCAGCCGCGAGTCGGGCCCGGGCGAGCGCGCCTTTGCCACACGCCGCGGTGACGACCGCTTCGAACGGTTCGAGCGCAACGCACAAGTCGACGACGTCTTGCACGTTGTTGATCGGGCCTCGGCCTGCGTGAATGCCCTTCACCACGTCAGGGCTGATGCGGCCGCCAGACGCGAGGGAGTCTGCCAGCGGCAGCAACTGTCGGCGCCACGCCAGTGCGTCGGCAACCAGGCCGTGAATCGGGCTCAAGATCCGCCGAGCGGTTTCAGTCTCGCGCTGGGTGCGCACGATTCGATCGCAGAGCCCGGGCAACAGCCGGAGGTCGGGGAGGTCGATGCCCGGGTGTTTCTCCGCGAGCGCCTTCTCGTGCTTTTCGAGATACGCCAGCCCGGCACCAGACA
>JANLPS010000492.1:0-6856 GCA_031367385.1 Archangium sp.
CGATCAGGCGCCACATCGCCGAGGTGCTCTTTCAGCTTGAGGGAGCTCACTTTCTGAACAGGGCCTCGGCCGCAGAAATCGCGTCTTGTTTCGAAGCTTTACCTCCGCGGTCGGTGCCATCGCCGATTTGGTAGAAGTCGCAGAAGTTGGCGTCTTCTTTGTCGGCGGGCACTTCGGCGAAGGGCTCTTTGCATTCTTTGGCCACGCTCGGGTCGTAGTGTCGGCAATGCACACACGCGTGCAACTCGGCGCCGCACTCGGGGCAGAGATCGCGTCTGCCCACAGTGTTGAACATCACGTCGAGCTTCGCTCCGCACTTTCCACACCCGGGCATGGAGTCGGATATACAACGGGCTTATGCGTCGTTTGTCGTTTTTGAGCCTGGTCATCGCCTCCGTCGTCAGTGCCGCCGAGCCCGTCGGGTTGACCGAAGACGAGTTCAAGATGTACCGCCACTACACGCTCGCGTTGGCCGACGCGCGGGTGCAGAAAATGAAACCCGATGCGCGGTTGGCGGCGATCGCCAAAGATGCCGGGTACAAGCCCAAAGAGCTCGCCAAGGCGATCGAGCGCGCCGAGGCCGCGGGCGACGTCAAGGCCAAGTGCGAGAGCAACTTGAAGAGCGCGCTGGCTGGGTCTGAGATTGGCGCGCAGCTCGGCAAGCTCGAGGTCGACACCAGCGCCGAGCACGCTGTCGCCTACGTGCAGTGGTTCAACGAAGAGCCCAAGAACTTGCCCGTCGAGGCGTGCTTTGCCGCGGTGCGTGCCGCCGAGGCCTGCCCCATCGCCGCGACGATTCAGGTGTGGGCGCAAGACAAGGCCAACCCGAAGGCGCGCGTGTTTCAGGCGTTGATCAGCACCACTGGCGCCAAGCGCATCAACGCCGACAAGGTGCGCGACTACGCCGAGACGAGGTACTTGAAGCTCTTCGAAAAGGTGAAGAACGCTTCGAACGGCGACGACTTGTCGGCCGAGCTGGGCGTGCCCGCTTCACCGGGTGGAACTCCGTAGGCGCTTTGGCGAACAAGCCCTACCAGCCGAAAGATTTTTTCTTTCGCAAGGCGAAGGCCGACGGGCTGCGAGCGCGATCGGCGTACAAGATCGAAGAGATCGCGAAGAAATTTTCGATCTTTCGCAAAGGGCAGGCAGTGCTCGACATGGGCGCTGCGCCGGGCGGGTTTCTCCAGATCATCGCGGGTGAGGTCGGCCCCAAGGGCATGGTGATCGGCGTTGATCTGGCGGCGATCAAACCGTTTGGCCTGGCCAACGTGAAGACCGCCGTGCTCGACGTGCTCGCCGATGACTTCGATGCCGAGGTGCTCAAGCTGTACGCGGGTGACTTCGACGTGGTCGCCTCTGACCTCGCTCCCAAGACTTCGGGCATTCGCATGACCGACGAGGCGCGCTCGATTCGCCTCGCGATGAAGGCCCTCGAGGTCTCACGCGCGCGCGGCAAAACCGGCGGTCACTTCATCTCGAAGCTGTTCATGGGCGGCGACTTCGAGGAGTTTCGCAAGGAGCTTCGCGCGACATTCGAGGACGTGAAGGTCGTGCGCCCCGAGGCGACCCGTGGTGGCAGCATGGAGGTCTATCTCGTAGGCCTTCGAAAACGGGCGTAGCTCGCAGACGGCCAATTATGGCGTCCACGGCTTTACGGGCGCTGCTCTTCTCATGAGGGTCGTTGCACAATCGCGGTGCCCACGGAGCAACCCAATGAAGAAGAAAAAGCTCATGCCGCTTCAGGTCGATGTTCTCAAGACGTTGAGTGACTCCGAGGGGCACAGCGTCCTCGGGGGGAGCTTGAGCATCTACGTCAGCACTTCGCGCCCGAGGTAGAACGGCTGACCGCTTTCCCCACGGGCACCTGCCCATTTCGGCGCAGCGCGACTCCCGTTGCTGGGCGGCGATTTCACTCCAGAGGCGCCTTTCGGTTGAGAGCCGGGAGACGCATCCGCCGCCTCCTCCCTCCAACCGCACGGTCTGACGACGACCTTGAACGCAAGGGCTTAAACCCTTGTGTTTCCGCACGTTCTGACTTGCGCGAGACTCGAAATCGACATAACAACATGCACCGATATGTTCGAAATCTCCGAAGCGTTTCGCGCACTCGGCGACCCTACTCGCCTGCGAATTCTTCGGCTGGTCGGAGAGGCCAAGCTCAATGTCTCCGAAGTCGTCTCGCTCATCGGCGTCGCGCAATCGTCGGTCTCGCACCACCTCGCGCGGCTCAAGAACCTCGAGCTCATTCGTGAAGAGCGACAGGCGAGCTTCACCTATTACTCGCTGGCCATCGACGCGAGTGACCCGCGCTGGCCGCTGATCTCCTTGGCCCGCGAGGCCAGTGACGAGCATGGAGATCAGGCCCGCCTGACCGAGCTGCTCCAACGTCGTGAAGACCGGCAGACCCTCAACGAGAAATTGCTCGAGCCCGGCCAATCATGGCGGCTGTGGGCGACCGCGCTGTCGTCGCTGCTGCCTCCGCTCGAGGTGGTCGACTTCGGGTGCGGCAGTGGCGTGATGACCGTCGAGCTCGCTCGGTGGGCCAAGCACGTGACCGCCATCGATCGCAGCGAGGCCGCCCTGGCCCAAGCCGCTGAGCGTGCGCAACGGCTCGACAATGTGACCTTTCTCAACGCCGATTTGAGCGCCCTGCCCGCGTCGGTGAAGAAGCAAGATCTGGTGATCATCTCGCAGAGCCTGCATCACGTCGAAGACCCGCGCGCCGTGCTGGCCCAGGCGCTGCGGGTGCTCAAGCCCGGCGGCAAGGCGGTGGTGCTCGAGCTGATGCCACACCAAGAACAGTGGGTGCAGACACGCTTGGGTCACCGGCACCTGGGCTTCGACCCCGCCGAGCTTCAAGCGTTGATGGGCGACGTCGGGTTTCAAAAGCTCGAGTTGGTACCTTCAGCACGAGATGGCACGACGCCTTTTCGTGCCTTTCTGGTCAGTGGCTCACGTGGAGGTCTCTCATGAAAAATCGAACCGATGCACTCAACGCCTTGTTCGCCAAGCGAATCGCCGTGCTCGACGGCGCGATGGGCACGGTGGTGCAGACCTACCCGCTGACCGAGGCCGACTTTCGCGGCACCCAATTTGCGAAGCATGCATACGAGCTCAAGGGCAACAATGACCTGCTCAGCCTCACCCGCCCCGACGTGATTGAAGACATTCACCGGCGGTATTTCGAGGCTGGCGCCGACATCGTCGAGACCAACACCTTCAGCGGCACGACCATCGCGCAGGCCGACTACCACCTCGAGCACATCGTCACCGAGCTCAACATCGCCGCGGTCAAGTGCGCGCGCAGAGCAGCCGACGCAGCCGAGGCGGCGACCCCGGGGCGCACCTGCTTCGTCGCGGGCGCGATTGGCCCGTTGAATCGCACGCTGTCGATGTCACCCGACGTGAACCGCCCCGACTACCGCGCCGTGACGTGGGACCAGGTCGTCGCCGCCTACTCGCAACAGGTCGAGGCGCTGCTGGGCGCTGGAGTCGATACCTTGTTGGTCGAGACCATCTTCGACACCCTCAACTCGAAGGCCGCGCTCTTCGCCATCGACACCTGCTTCGAGAAGCTGGGCCGCACCGTGCCGGTGATGATCTCGGTGACCATCACCGACGCGTCTGGGCGCACCCTGTCAGGCCAGACCATCGCGGCGTTCTACAACTCGGTTCGCCACGCCAAGCCGTTCAGCGTCGGCATCAACTGCGCATTGGGGGCCAAAGAAATGCGGCCGTACATGGAGGAGCTCGCCGCGATCTCCGAGTGCTACGTCAGCTGTTACCCGAACGCTGGCCTGCCCAACGCCTTCGGTGGGTACGATCAGACGCCCGAGCAGATGGCCGCGATTCTCAAAGAGTTCGCGAGCCAGGGCTGGCTCAACCTGGTCGGTGGCTGCTGCGGGTCGACGCCAGACCACATCGCGGCGATCGCCAAGGCCGTTCGCCCTTTCGCGGCCCACCAGGTCGGGGCCGCGTCATCGGTCATGAAGTTGAGCGGGCTCGAAGCCCTGCGAGTGAATTGAAATGACGACCCACGCCTCTCAATTCTTGCTGGTCGGTGAACGCACCAACATCACCGGCAGCCCCAAGTTCTCGAAGGCCCTGAAGGCCGGCGACTGGGACACCTGTCTTTCGATCGCTCGCCAGCAGGTCGAGAGTGGCGCCAACATCATCGACATCAACGTCGACGAAGGGCTCACCGACGGCGAAGCCACGATGGAGAAGTTTCTCAACCTGATCGCCGCCGAGCCCGAGATCTGCCGGGTGCCGGTGATGATCGACTCCTCGAAGTGGTCGGTGCTCGAGGCGGGGCTCAAGTGCATTCAAGGCAAGGGCATCGTCAATTCGATCTCGCTCAAAGACGGAGAAGCCGAGTTCTTGCGCCGGGCGAAGTTGGTTCGACGGTATGGCGCCGCGGCGGTCGTGATGGCTTTCGACGAAAATGGCCAGGCGGCGTCACGCGATGAGAAAGTTCGAATTTGTACGCGTGCTTACAAGTTGCTGACCGGCATCGGGTTTCCACCTGAAGACATCATCTTCGACCCGAACATCTTGACCGTCGCGACCGGCATCGAAGAGCACAACAACTACGCGGTCGATTTTTTCGAGGCGACCCGAATCATCAAGCAGACCCTCCCCCACGCGAAGGTCTCGGGCGGCGTCTCGAACATCTCGTTCTCGTTTCGCGGCAACAACCCGGTGCGCGAGGCGATTCACTCGGCATTTTTGTACCACGGCGTTCGCGCCGGCATGGACATGGGCATCGTCAACGCCGGCATGCTCGGCGTGTACGAAGAGATCGACCCGGTGCTCAAAGAGCGGGTCGAAGACGTGCTGCTCAACCGCCGCCCCGACGCGACCGACCGGTTGGTCACCTTCGCCGACGCGCTCAAGGCTGAGCAAGGTGGCGCGTCGAAGACCGAGCTGAAAGAAGACCTCGCGTGGCGCGATGCTCCGGTGGCGCAGCGGCTGTCGCACGCACTGGTCAAGGGCATCGACGCGTTCGTCGAGGTCGACACCGAGGAGGCGCGCGCGCAAGCCAAGCGCCCCCTCGACGTAATCGAAGGCCCTTTGATGGACGGCATGCGCGTCGTCGGCGATTTGTTCGGCGCGGGCAAGATGTTCTTGCCGCAGGTGGTGAAGTCGGCGCGCGTGATGAAGCGCGCGGTGGCGTACCTCACGCCGTTCATGGAGGAGGAGAAGCGGCTTCACATCGCGGGCGGGGGCGCGGCCAAGGCGCAGGGCAAGGTGCTGCTCGCCACCGTGAAGGGCGACGTGCATGACATCGGCAAGAACATCGTCGGCGTGGTGCTGGCCTGTAACAACTACGAGGTCATCGACCTCGGCGTGATGGTCTCGTGCGAGAAGATCTTGGCGGCCGCGAATACCAACGCCGTCGACATCATCGGGTTGTCGGGGCTGATTACGCCGTCACTCGACGAGATGGTGCACGTGGCGAAAGAGATGAAGCGGCAGGCCTTCACGGTGCCGCTGCTGATCGGCGGCGCGACGACCAGCCACCCGCACACGTCGGTGAAGATCGCTCCGGAGTACGCCAGCGGGGTCGCCCATGTCATCGACGCGTCGCGGGTCGTCAACGTCGTCAGCGCGCTGCTCTCTGATGAGCAGAAGGGCGCGTTCTTGGCCGAGACCGGGCGCAAGCAGCAGGCGGCTCGTGAAGAATTCATGGCTCGCCGGGCGACTCGGAAGTTGCTTTCGATTGAAGAGGCGCAGCGGCGGCGACAGCCTTTCGACCCGAAAACGGCGGTCATCTCGAAGCCAGCGTTTTTTGGTACGCGCGCGTATGAAGTGCCACTCGAAGAGATCGTGCCGTTCATCGACTGGCAGCCGTTCTTCAGCGCCTGGGAGCTCCACGGCAGCTTCCCCAAGATTCTCGAGGACCCGAAGGTCGGAGTCGAGGCGCGCAAGTTGTTCGCTGACGCGAAGAAATTGCTGGCCCGAATCGTCTCGGAGAAGCGCTTCACCGCCAAGGCCGTGATTGGGTTTTGGCCCTGCAACGCCGTGGGTGACGACATCGAGATTTATGACGACGAAGCGCGCTCGAAGATCATCTCGAGGTTCTGCATGTTGCGTCAGCAGGCCGAGAAACCCGCTGATCAGTTCAATTTGAGCCTGGCCGACTTCGTGGCGCCCCGAGAGAGCGGCGTGAATGATTATTGTGGCGGCTTCGCGGTGACGACCGGGCATGGCGTTGACGAGCTGGCCAACGAGTTCAAGGCGCAGCACGACGACTACTCGGCGATCATGGCGCAGGCGCTCGGAGACCGATTGGCTGAAGGCCTCGCTGAGCTAATGCACAAACGGGCGCGCGATCTCTGCGGCTACGGCAAAGACGAGAAGTTCAGCAATGAAGAGCTGATTCGCGAGAACTATCGGGGCATTCGGCCGGCTCCGGGGTACCCGGCGTGCCCTGATCACACCGAGAAGCCATTACTCTTCGCCGCGCTCGACGCGACCGCCGCCACCGGCATCACCTTGACCGAGAGCCAGGCGATGTACCCGGCGAGCAGCGTCAGCGGGTGGTACTTCAACAGCCCGCAGGCGAAGTACTTCGGCATCGGCAAGATCGGCAAAGATCAGGTCGAGGCATACGCCAATCGCAAGGGCATGACGGTGACCGAGGCTGAGCGGTGGTTGGCTCCGAACCTCGACTACGACGCATGACCCGGGTCGTGATTCAAGGCGAAGAAGGCTCGAACTCGTCGGTCGCCGCCGACCTCACGTCCGCGTACGCCAGCGGAGTGGCGGGCGCGCAGACGTGGTTTCAGTTCCTGCTGCTGACTCCGGCGCACCTTCGGATGGTTGGGTGGCCCGTCCGCGGCTGGGTGTACCG
>JANLPS010000513.1:0-11613 GCA_031367385.1 Archangium sp.
ATAAGGGTTTCGTCAGCCTGAAGGCTCGTCGGTCGTTTCGGTGATGTCGACATGACGACTCCAGGGGGCAATCGGTACGAAAGTATCGCACATCTGACACCAGCGGGTGGCATGCGGTAAAGACCCCCGCCCATGACTGCCCCTCAAATTCGCGCCTTCAATACGATGCAACAAGACCGCGTTCCGCTGGTGCCGTTGGTGCCGGGCAAGATCGGCATCTACGTCTGCGGGCCCACCGTCTACAGCTTCGTGCACATCGGCAACGCGCGAACGTTTACCTCCTTCGACACCATCGTTCGCTACCTGCGGTACCGGGGCTTCGAGGTGCGCTATGTGCGCAATTACACTGACGTCGATGACAAAATCATCAACGCCGCGAAAGAGAGCGGAGAAGGCGCTTTAGAGCTGGCCGCCCGCTTCATCGTCGAGTTCGAGAAAGACGCCGCCGCGCTGCACCTGCTCAAGCCCGACGTCTCGCCCAAAGTCTCTGAAACCATTCCCGAAATCGTCGAGATCATCGGCAAGCTGATCGCCCGCGGAGTGGCCTACGAGTCGCGCGGCGACGTGTACTTCGAGGTTCGAAAGTACCCCGAGTACGCCACGCTCTCGCGCCGCAATCTCGACGACTTGGAGGCCACCGAGCGGGTCTCGGCCTCGGGCGAGCAGAAGCGAGACGCCCTCGACTTCGCCCTGTGGAAGGCGGCCAAGCCGGGCGAAGTGTTCTGGGAGTCACCCTGGGGCAAGGGCCGGCCGGGCTGGCACATCGAGTGCTCGGCGATGTCGTCGAAGTACCTGGGCGACACCTTCGACCTGCATGGCGGCGGCCTCGACCTGATTTTCCCACATCATGAGAATGAGAAGGCCCAGAGCGAGGCGGCGAGCGGCAAGCAGCTCTGCCAGTGCTGGATGCACGGCGGCTTTTTGGACCTCGAGGGCGCGAAGATGTCGAAGTCGCTGGGCAACGTGGTGCGGCTGCGCGACGCGCTCGAGCGGGTCGACGCCGAGGCCCTGCGGTACTTCTTTTTGTCGACGCACTACCGGCAGGCGCTGGGGTTCTCAGACAAGTCGCTCTTCGATGCCGAGTCGCGGCTCGAATACTTCTACGAGACGCTCAAGAAGGTCGACGAGCGCATCACCGGCAAAGACTTCGGCACCGGCCCCGTGCACGGCGAGCCCGAGAAGTTCATGCGCGACTTCGATGAGATCGTCAGCGACGACTTCAACTTCCCCGGAGGGTTGGGGGTGTTGTCAGGCCTGTTCGCTGAGCTGAATCTGCTGTGCGACAAGCCGCCGGTGAAAGACAAGGCGCTGGTCGGGCGAACCCTGGTCGCGTTGCGCGCGGTGGTGAGCAAGATGTCGGGCGCGCTGGGGTTGTTCGAAGACGTCGCCGAGCCGTGGCTTTCGCGGCGGCGAGATCGCCAGGTGGTGCTCAAAGGCATCGATCGCGACAAGGTCGAGGCGATGCTGGGCGAGCGCCAGGCGGCGAGAGCGGCGAAGAACTTCGCGGAGTCAGATAGGCTCCGCGCAGAGCTGAACGGGCTCGGCGTGGAGATCATGGATTCGCCGGCAGGCACGACGTGGAAGGTCGCTTCAGGCGGCGCCTGAGACACCGCGACCATCAACAGCGCGTACGCCGATGAGACGCCCGGCCAGTATGTCGGCGTGGTTCGATATCTCACCGACATCAAGCACGACGGCTCGTTTCAATTCGAGGGCTGCTGCTGCGAGGCGACTCCGCAATCGCCACGCCAAGACACTCGACTGATTGGCTCAGGCGCCTGAAAAAGGCACCAGCTCGAGCGGTTTCAGCTTCGTGTCGAGCGCCTCCGCCGAGCCGCCCAGCTTGAGGGCTTCGTACATCGCGGTGCGCTGCTTCTCGGTGAACGAGCGGCTCATCGCGAGCGTGAACTTGCCCGACCCGGTGTGCTCCGTGAGCTTCGGTGAGACCAAAGCGTCGGTGAGCGCCTTGAGCGACTTGGCGTTGTCGCCAGAGAGAAGGGTGAAGAACGCGGACACTTCGGGGTCAACGGCGTATTTCACGTTGCGGCCCTGCAGCGCGGCAGCGGCTTCGGCGTGGGAGGTCGCTTTCTCAAGCCGAACCTGCGCTCGCGAGGCGAACAGGTTCGAGTCGCTGGTGCGGTCAGCCAGGGTGGCCATCAACTCCGCAAGGTGCGCGTCGGTGCGTGGTCGGGCCGAGTACGGGGCCGGCCGCAAGTTGTCGCGCCCGAGGGTCGCGTCGTGGCTTGGGATCTCTGCCAAACTCGCGGCGGGTTTGAAGAACTTTATCGGATTCAGGCTCGGTTCTTGGGCCTGCGCAACCCTCGGATCTCTTGGGTCTGCCGTGTTCAAACGCCACTCGGGAGCCGCCAGTGCCTGCGCGTGCGGAGAATTCAATTTCCACTCCGTCGGGCCCTTGAACTGGCCTGCGGTCGCATCGGCTTCGATGGCTCCGGCGGTCTCCGCCAGGCTCGGCATCGCCTCGAGCTGCGTGAGCGCTGCACGGGGCAGCTGCGATGAGGGCGAACGTTCAGTCGCTCGCAGCAGAACTTCCCGGAGCGCACCGGCCCCCGCTGGAATCTTCAAATCGATGAATTTCACGCCAGCACCTAAAGCGGAGTGCGCGACGCGCGTCAAGAAAGCCCAGATCACTTGTCAGGGTGGCCTGCTATGGCTGCCTCATGTCGCTCGTTTTGCTCACCATTTTGGCCTCCACGCCGTTGTTCTCACCGGCTGAGAAAATCATCACCGCCGAGTCGTTGCGCGCGCACGTGCGCTTTCTGGCGTCTGACGAGCTCGAGGGGCGCCAACCCTCGACGCGTGGAGATCGCCTCGCCCAGACCTACATCGCCTCAGAGCTCGAGGGCATGGGGCTCAAGCCCGGTGATGCGTCAGGCGGGTTCTTGCAGAAGTTCGACATCGTCAGCATCAACGGCACCACGCCGACGCTGACTTTCACCGGGCCAGCGAAGAGCTCGGCCACGTTCAAGCAGAGCGACGACTTCATCATGGTGTCGGCGCATCAGCAGAAGCAGTCGAAGCTTCAGAACGCCGAATTGGTCTTCGTCGGGTACGGCATCGTCGCGCCCGAATACCAGTGGGACGACATCAAGGGCGTCGACATGCACGGCAAGGTCATCGTTGTGATGAACAACGACCCCGAAGACGACCCGTCGCTCTTCGCGGGCAAAGCGAGGCTCTATTACGGCCGGTGGGATTACAAGTTCGAGCAGGCGGCGCGGGTGGGCGCGGCGGGGTGCATCATCATTCATACGAACCCCTCGGCGGGGTACCCGTGGCAGGTGGTGCAGACGTCGTGGGCGGGTGAGAACTTCGACTTGCCCGCAACGGGGGCGGCCGTCACGCAGGTGAAGGCGTGGTTGACAGAAGAGGCCGCCAGAAAGGTGGTCGCGCTCGCAGGCCAAGACCTCGATGCGCTGCGCCTCGCCGCCCAGAAGCGTGAATTTCGCCCGGTGCCCTTGGGGGTGATGGTGAGCGCGACCATTGAAAATACAGTCGCGACCAAGACGACCGCGAACGTGCTCGCGGTGCTGCCGGGGTCAGACCCGCTGCTCAAGAACGAGTACGTGGTGATCACCGCGCATCATGATCACCTGGGCCGTAAAGCCGAGATCAAGAAGGGCGAAGACGGCATCTACAACGGTGCGGTCGACAATGCCTCGGGCGTGGCGGCGCTGTTGACTGTCGCTCGGGCGATGGCTGCCTTGCCCAAAGCCCCCAAGCGCAGCGTGCTCTTCGCGGCGGTGGCGGCAGAAGAGCAGGGGCTGCTGGGCTCGCAGTATCTGGTCGAGCACCCCCCGGTGCCGGTGGCGAAGATGGCCGCGAACATCAACGTCGACGGGCTGAACATCTGGGGCAAGACCCGCGACGTCAGCGTGATTGGCCTCGGCAAATCGAGCATCGACGCGGCGATCACCGAGCTGGCGAAGGCGCAAAATCGCACCGTGGTCGGCGACGCGACGGCTGAGCAGGGGCACTTCTACCGCTCAGACCAATTCAACTTCGCCAAAGCCGGCGTGCCTGCGGCCTATTTCTCGAGCGGCGAGACCTTCATCGGGCGCCCAGACGGTTGGGGCAAGGCCGAGCGAGAGAAGTGGGTGAACCAGCACTATCACCAGCCCTCCGATGAGCTGACCCCGGAGTGGGATTTGTCGGGCGCCCTTGAAGACGTTCAGCTGTTTTTTCGGCTGGCGAACGCACTGGGCAACGCGCCCACCATGCCGACCTGGCAGAACGGCGACGAATTCGAGTCGATTCGGTTGAAGTCGCTGAAATGAGATGCAGATTGGCGATCCCTCCTGACAGCACGCTGTCAGGGTCTCCCTGGTAGGCACGAAAGACTATGGCCGACTTCAAGCTCGTCAGTGAGTACACCCCGCGCGGCGATCAACCCCGCGCCATCGCCGAGCTCACCGAGGGTCTCAAGCGAGGTGACGAGCACCAGGTGCTCCTGGGCGTCACCGGCTCGGGCAAGACCTTCACCATCGCCAACGTGATCGCCAACTTGGGCAAGCCAGCGCTGATCATCGCGCACAACAAGACCTTGGCGGCGCAGCTCTACGGCGAGTTCAAGCAGCTCTTTCCCCAGAACGCGGTCGAGTATTTCGTCAGCTATTACGACTACTACCAGCCCGAGGCGTACGTGCCGTCGTCTGACACGTTCATCGAGAAAGACTCGTCGATCAACGAAGAGATCGAGCGCATGCGCCACTCGGCGACCCACTCGCTGCGTACGCGCGACGACGTGGTGATCATCGCCTCGGTCTCGTGCATCTACGGCCTGGGCATGGCCCGGGTCTATGTCGACATGGCGGTCAAGGTGGTGACCGGCACCGAGCACAGCCGCGACTCGCTGCTCAAGCAGCTGGTCGATTGCCAATACGAGCGCAACGACATGGACTTTCACCGGGGCACCTTTCGGGTGCGCGGTGACACCATCGAGGTTTTTCCCATTTACGAAGAAGAGCGGGCGATTCGCATCGAGCTGTTCGGCGACACCGTCGAGCGAATCACCGAGTTCGACCCGCTGCGTGGCCAAGCGCTCAAGACCATCGACAAGACGACCATCTACCCCGGCTCTCACTACGTCACCGAGCCGACCCAGCGGCACGTCGCGGTGCAGAACATTCGCGAAGAGCTGCGGCACAGGCTCAGTGAGCTCAAGTCGCAGAACAAGCTGGTCGAGGCCCAACGGCTCGAGCAGCGCACCATGTTCGACCTCGAGATGATGGAGCAGCTGGGGTTTTGCAACGGCATCGAGAACTACTCACGGCACCTGTCTGGGCGCGCGGCTGGCGAGGCGCCTCCGTGCCTGCTCGACTATTTCTCGAAAGATTTCTTGTGCTTCATCGACGAGTCGCACCAGACCGTGCCCCAAATCGGAGCGATGTACCGAGGTGACCGTGCTCGCAAAGAGACCCTCGTCGATTACGGGTTTCGCCTGCCCAGCGCGATCGACAACCGGCCGTTGAAGTTCAACGAGTTCGAGAAGATCACGCATCAGATGGTCTGCGTCTCAGCGACTCCGTCTGAGTGGGAGATCAACCAGGCCCGCGGTGTGGTGGTCGAGCAGGTGATTCGCCCGACGGGTCTCGTCGACCCCGAGGTCGATGTGCGCAAGGCCGGCAACCAGGTCGACGACCTGCTCGAGGAGATTCGCATTCGGGCGAAGAAGGGTCAGCGGGTGCTCGTCACCACCTTGACCAAGCGCATGGCTGAAGATCTGGCCGAGTACTACTCCGAGGTGGGGGTGAAGTGCCGGTACCTGCACTCCGACATCGATGCGATCGAGCGCACCGCGATCATTCGCGACCTGCGCAAGGGCGTGTACGACGTGCTGATCGGCATCAACCTGCTGCGTGAGGGCCTCGACATACCCGAGACCTCACTGGTCGCCATTCTCGACGCTGACAAAGAGGGGTACCTGCGCTCACATACCTCGCTGATTCAGACGATGGGCCGCGCCGCACGTCACTTGGAGGGGCGGGTGATCATGTACTCCGACCACATGACCGACTCGATGAAGAAGGCGCTCGATGAGGTCGATCGGCGGCGCATCGTGCAGCGGCAGTACAACGCAGATCACAACATCACGCCCACGCAGGTGAAGAAGGCGATTCTCGACCTGAAGCAGTTTCTCTACGACGGCGACGTGGCCAACACCGCGACCGACGCAGGTGAAGAGCTGCTGACGAAAGAACAGCTCGCCCAGCTGATCAAGAAGACCGAGAAGCAGATGATGAAGCTCGCCGACGACATGGCCTTCGAAGAGGCTGCGCTCGAGCGAGACAAGCTGGTGCTGCTGCGGGAGATGGACATCGGTGTCAAGCCGCCGGTGATGTCGTTGCTCAATGCTCCGAAAGAGAGCCAAGAGGGCAAAGGCACTCGAAAGGCCCAGCCGAGGAAGTATCGTCGCAAGCGATGACGCTTCAAGAAAAGCTCGACGCGTTGCCCAATCAGCCGGGCGTGTATCTGATGAAAGATCGCGCCGGGAAGATTGTGTACGTCGGCAAGGCGGTGAACCTGCGCAACCGGGTTCGCAGCTACTTCAACGAAGGCTCGTCAGACACGCGGGCGTTCGTCGCGGTGCTCGACCGCGTGCTGGGCGACATCGACACCGTCATCGTCTCGACTGAAAAAGAGGCGCTGCTGCTCGAGAATGAGCTGATCAAGCGGCACCGGCCGCGCTTCAACGTTCAGTTGCGTGACGACAAGAACTACCTGTGCCTGCGGCTCGACGTGAATCACCAGTACCCGAGGCTCGAGACGGTGCGGCGGCCGATGCGAGACAAGGCCAAGTACTTCGGGCCCTACTCGTCGGCCTCGTCGATTCGCGAGACCTTGAGGGTGGTGAACAAATATTTTCAGCTGCGAACGTGCACCGATTACTCGCTCGAGACTCGCCGCCGCCCGTGTCTGCTGTACCAGATCGGCCGCTGCCCAGCGCCCTGCGTGAACCCGATACCCGTCGACGACTATCGAAAGAACGTCGACGCGGTGGTGCTGTTTCTCGAGGGGCGGAGCGCTCCGTTGATCGAGAGCCTGCGGGCCCGAATGAAGCAGGCGGCGACCAAGCTCGAGTTCGAAGAGGCGGCCCGGCTGCGAGACCAGGTCATCGCGCTGCAGCGCAGCCTCGAGAAGCAGACCATCGCCACCACCGATGAGATTGACCAAGACATCTTCGGCCGGTACCGCGAGGCCGACCGCATCACGATTTACCTGCTGCATGTGCGCGGGGGTCGCATCTCGGGTGGCCAGGCGCAGCACTTCTCGAGCGAGTTTCCCGACGAGGAGCTGCTGTTTTCATTCGTGAACCAATACTACGCCGACCAGAACTTCGTGCCCAGCGAGGTGGTCTTGCCCTCGGCGATGAACGAGGCGGCGGCGCTCGAGGAGCTGCTCACCGAGTCGCGGGGCGAGCGGGTTCGGGTGATCGTGCCGCAGCGGGGCGAGAAGGTCGAGCTGGTGAAGCTGGCGTCGAGAAATGCCGAGCGGGCCTTCAGCGAGCGCAAGCGCAGCCGCGAAGAGGTCGACCAGGTGCTCGAGAAGCTCAAAGAGCGCCTGCACCTCGCTCGCGTGCCCCACCGCATGGAGTGTTTCGACATCTCGCACACGCAGGGCACCTCCATCGTCGCCTCGCAGGTGGCCAGCTTCGACACCGAGCCCGACAAGGCCCGGTACCGCCGCTTCAAGATCAAGACCGTCACGCAAAACGACGACTTCGCCTCGATGCACGAAGTGCTGACCCGACGGCTCAAGCGCGGCAAGGCCGAGAATGATCTGCCCGACCTGATCGTCATCGACGGCGGCAAGGGCCAGCTGGCCTCGGCGCAGGCGGCGATGCGCGACCAGGGCATCGACACGGTCGACCTGGTTTCGCTCGCCAAGTCGCGAGACCTCGACGTGGTCGACCGCGACGAAGAGTCGAAGCGCAGCCCGGAGCGGGTCTTCTTGGTCGGCCGCAAAGACCCGATCGTGCTGCCCCAGAACTCGCCGGAGCTGTTTGCCCTGACCCGCTTGCGCGACGAGGCCCATCGCTTCGCCATCACCTATCAGCGAAAGCTCTCGTGCCGGCGGGGGCTCTCATCGCACCTCGACCAGATACCCGGCGTCGGCGCGACGCGAAGAACCGCCTTGTTGCGGCACTTTGGCAGCCTGAAGCGCATTCGCGAGGCCTCGGTTGAAGAGCTGAGCCAGGTCGGCGGGCTGGGGCCGTCGGTCGCCGAGCGGGTTCACGCCTTCTTGCACAGCCCGAAGGTGGAGGAAGACGTGGAGCCAGGCGATGACGACGCCGTTCGGGAGGCCTCGCTGGAAGACGCGGCGACGGTGGCGCCCGGTGGTTCTGGGTCGACCGGCTCACCATGAGAGTCAAGGCGTTTCACTTTTGGAAACGTATGACCTTGTTGGATTTTTCGTTGCGGCAGCGATGGTCGCTGGCATACATCTAGGCGGTCGCTGGACTCCCCCGGACACAGCACACGAAGGTCAAAAACCATGAGGTTGTATCCCAAGCTGGTTCCCATCATTGCGCGAGAGATCATTGCGCGCCTGGTGCAGGAAAACGACATCGAGGTCGAAGCCATTCGCGTGGCCGACGCTGAGCTCGACATGGCCGCGATCATGCGTGAGTACCTCGCCAATGAAGAGCGGGTCAATCAAGCGACCCGTGAGGCGCTCGAGCGACGTGGCTACGACTTTTCGAAGTTCAATCAGGTCAAGCGCGAGATGGCCGACGTGCGCGGCTTCAAGCTCGGCGACGACGGTGTCGAGTTTCTGATCAACCAAATGCTCGAGTTCTTGCTGATCAGCCGCAACATCGAAGAGGTTTTCGCTGACGACACCGGCATGCGCCCGAAGATCTTGTCGGTGATGAAGAAGCACCTCGACATCGACGAAGACATCGACCGCGAGGCGAAGGGCCGACTGAAGCACCTGCAAGAGGGCACCAGCGCGTACGAAATCGAGTACCAGAAGGCGCTCGAGCAGATTCGCCGCGCCCGGGGCCTGGTCTAACTCACAGCGTGTTGTTGTTTTTGATCGCTCCGGCGGCTTGAGAGAGCCGCCGTCGAAGCTGAGCCACCACGACCATCAGGTACTCGAGCCGGTTGAGCACGCGAAAGTCTTCGGCGGCTTCAATCAGGCGAATCGGGCCGGGCTGGTCGCTGCGAAGCACATCGAGAATGTCGGTGAAGTGCGCCTCGACTTCGACGATCGCGTCGAGCCCTTCGCGCAAATCATCTTCGAGAAAATCGAGCAGCACCGACGAGTCTTCACGCTGGGGGAGAAATCGCTCGAGCCGATCGACCGATTCACCAATGGCATCGACTGACTTCGAGAGCGGCGCGGCTGACTGGGTTGAAGGCATGGAGCAAACGCTACAGCCCTGATCACGCCGGTCAATTTTACCACTTCAAGTTGCCCTTGTTCTCGGCGGCCTGGGCCTTGTCTCCGGGGCGGGTGATGCCGACCAGGGTGGCGCGCACGGCGCCCAGGTCGATCATGCCCAGCGCGGCCAGCGGCAAACGACGCGCATCGTCCGAGATCCACACGTGAATTTCGCGCCGAGCGTCTTGCAAGTCGGTGCGGGCCGCCTCCCCGGCGATGTGCCAGGCCTCGAACTCGCCGACCGGCAGCGAGACGTGCTCGCGGGGCAGCACGGTGCCCCAGACCCGCCAGACCCGACGAATGCCGTAGACGTCGAAGCACACCGACTTGCCTTCTTTCCACTCCAGCTGGCGCAGCAGGTACATCGCGCCGGCAACATCGGTGACGTCGTTGGCCCAGCTGAGCTCGAAGTCACCGGTCTTGTCGTTCACCGTCGAGACGACCTTCAGGGTCTTGTTCTTGCGAAAGCTGACATCGGCGACGCGGTGGGTCTCGTTTTCTTGGGTGTCTTCGAAGTAGTGCGTCGAGCGCAGGGTCTTCGGGTTGAGCGAGCTGGTCGCGGTGCCGTTGACCCGCCGAACCTTCGAGAAGAACGTGTTGGTCTCGGCGTGCACCTCGATCGGCAACACCTCGTCGCGCTTGGCCAGCACGCGCATGGTCATCTTGCCAGCGCGGGCCCCGAGGGCGTCGAGGTCATAGTCGAGGGCCTCGCCGGGGCCGAACGAGAAGGGGGCCTTGGGGCTGCCCAGCGCAAGGCAGCTGGCATCGGCGGGAAAGGTGGTCTTGGTCGGGGCCACGGCGGCGGGAGGAGGCGGCGGAGCGGGGGCCGGCGCCACGATGTTCTGACCCGCCTCCGCGACGAGACAGACCAGGGTAAGCAGAAAGACATTCTTCATCGGGCGACTCCGGGGGTGGGGGCACGGCCAGGCTCATATTGCACGGCGTCGGCCACGATGGTGCCGATGACGAAGTCGGCCTCGGCGCGAATCGGCAGCTGCCTGGCGTCTGCGGTGTAGTACACGTGAATGTCGCCGCGGGTCGAGAGGCTGCCCTTGAAGTCGGCGTTCACGCTGACCCGCCAGACGTCGAAGGTACCCAGCGGCGTGGTGAGGGGTTGGCGCCCTTCGACCTTGGCGTGCATCACGAACTGCTTTGAACCGGTGAAGATGGCGCGCTCGAAGACGGCGCCTTCTGAGAACGCTACGGTGCGCAGCCAGAAGCCGGCGGCGGCAACGTCGAGGGCGTCGGCGCGAATGTCCCACGTTTGCTCGACTGCAGGCTGCCCCTCTTTTTGCTTCGTGGCGAAGACCTTCTCGGCAGCTCGGTCATAGCGGTAGCGCTCGCGGCGGCGCTTGCGCTGCTCGTCGACGAAGAAGTCAGACCCGACGTTCTGCGCGCTGGCGGGGTCCCAGAACGAGATGAACTTGTCGTGCATGGCGTAAATCGACGCGATTGAGCGCGTCTCTCCGAGGCAGACGATGGGCCAGACCTCGAGCCCATCTCGTTGCAGCGACGCGCCCACCCTCAGGTCTGCGACCCCGGCCGACAGACCCAAGAACCGCACGTCGTAGGCGATGTGCTCGCCCGGCCCGAACCCAGCCGGCTCAGACGCGAGGCTGCTGGTCGCAAGAAAAAAACCGACGAAATACGAGCAATTGCGCATCACAGAGGCCCAACACGGCACCGGCTTGCTCGAATTCACATTTATTTTCGGCACTGAGCTCGAAGTATGGTGCGCCCGCGAACATCACGGGAGCGGTAATGCGTCGTTGTCTGACCTTTGTGGCGGTTCTAGCGGCCTTTGGGTGCACAAAACCGGGCACCGAGGAGCCCGCGAAAACCACGAAGATCGCGACGACCTACCGAGTGATTACCGGTATTTCGATGGGGGCCATCGGGGCCAGCGCGCTGGGGCTGTCGAGCTCCGAGAAGGTCGACGGGGTGGCCTCGATGGGAGGCCCAATCGACGCGGCGTTCTTTGCGCACACCCTCGACGAGCGCTTTAGCGGCGGGTTTTGCCCCCGGGCGGCCCTGGAGGCCCAGCTGGCGAAAGACCCGGCGGGCCTCAACGACCCGGCGCTGATGAACGCGTGCAAGCAGGCCCAACCGCCCCTGATGCAGTTCGAGCACCCGAACGAGTTCAATCATTTCTTCACCACGCTCAGCGGCAGCAACTTCAACCGCGATCAATACGTGCGCCTGATGACCGAC
>JANLPS010000026.1:0-29807 GCA_031367385.1 Archangium sp.
ATGCGACCAAGCAGCAGGCCACCTTCGCGGGGTACGGCCAACGCATCGGGTACTACCTCGAAGGGTCCTGGGGCATCCCCGGGGCGGTGGGGCTCACGCTCGCCGCTGAAGGCGTCAGCAACTCGCCCGCCACCAACCTGGTCGCGCACGTCGAGGTGCCGGTGCTCGATTTTCTGCAGGTGTTCGGCAGCTACTACAAGCGTGGCGTCACCGACTTCAAAGGCCTGATTTCGCTCGACACCACCACCGTGCTGTTCGCCGGGGCCCGGCTGCGCATTCTGCCGTTCTTGTTTCTCAACGGCCGCGCCTACAAGACCTTTCGCATGAACCCGCAGCTGCAGCGGTATGACAACCAGTTCGGCTTCGTGATCGACCTCGAGGTCGGTTACGAGCTCAAGAAGAAGGCCCCCGAGCCGTTGCCTCCCCAGGCCAACGAGGGCGCCGCCGTCTCGGTACCTGGGCAGCACCCGTAACCCACGTTGGGAACTTCAGCTCGCCGACGCCTGTCGGTCGCCCCCGCACTCGAGGAGAACGCTTCATGAAACGATTGGTTTGGGGCCTCGGCGCGCTGGCGCTCGTGCTCGTGTATGCCTCGACGCGCGTGTGTTTGAGCAGCGGCTTTCGCTATGGGCTCTGGCTCGATGAATGCCCTGACGGTGAGCTGCGGCAGACCATCGAGCTGAGCGCACCCGGCCTGACCCGCGGCGCCCAGGCCACCATCTCGGTCGGCGTCACCGCCCACTACACCACCGGCGACGCCGACCTGCTCAAGGCCGCGACCCTCACCAAGTTCACGCCCACGCTCACCCTGCTCGGCGCCGGAGACCCCAAGCCCCTCGAGCCCAAAGACGGGTGGAAGCAGAACGGCCACGAGTACTACGCGACCGTCGTCTTGCCGAAGGTGAATGACGGCGACTACCAGCTTCACGCGTCGGTGGCCTCGCAGCTGGGCACTTCGGTGCTCGACGTGCCCTTGCCGCTCTATTCGCCCGCGCGCATTCACGTGCTGACCGATCGCCCGCTCTACGAGCCTGGCAATACCGTGAAGTTTCGCGCCGTTGTTCTCCGCGCGAGTGACTTGTCTCCGCTCGATGAGCGGCCCGGCGTGTGGCGGGTGAGCGACCCGAATGGCGAAACGCTGCTCGAAGAACGCGTCGCCGCCGGGGCGTGGGGCGTGGTCAGCGGCAGCTTTCCCATCGATCGTGGGGCCACCAGCGGCACCTGGCAGGTCAGTTGGTCATCAGGCGACGCAACGCAGACGCGCGCGTTCACCGTGAAGCCCTTCACCCTGCCCCGCTTCAGCGTCGAGGCCTCCAGCGCCAAGCCGTTCTACCGCCGCAATGAACGCCCGGTACTCAAGGGCTCGGTGAAGTACTCATCAGGCGCGCCCGTCGCCAAGGCCAAGGTGACCCTCTCGTGGAGCGTCTCCGGCCAGTGGCCGGCTCCCACCAGCTGGGTCGATGGCACCGCGTTGCCCAAGGTCGCGGTGACCTCTGAATCGGGCACCTTCTCGGTCGACTTGCCCGCGGTGCCTGAAGACTTGCAGCACCAGGCCTCGCTGATTGCGGCGTTGTCGGCGGTCGATGCCTCTGGCGACGTGGTCGAAGGCTCGGCGAGCGTTCTGCTCAGTGAAGACTTGATTCAGGTCTCTGGGGTCACTGAGCTCGCCGATGGCCTGGTCGAGGGGTTCAACAACCGGTTGTACCTGCGCGCCACCACCGCCGATGGGCGAGTGCTCGATGGCGTCACCCTCAACGTCAAACGCCTCTGGGAGCCCACCGACAAGGGCACCGATTCGACCGTCGATGAAGACGGCGTCGCGAGCCTGCAGGTCGACCCCGGCCCCGCGGTGAACGTGGTCATCCCCGCGATGCCGTTCAGGCCTCCGCCGAAAGCGAAGCAGGTCAGCCGCACCGCTTTGAGCGACCTGCTCGCCGACGAAGAAATTTCACTGGGCGATCGCCTGGCGTTCGACCGCATGGAGTCTCGCCTCACGCCGTGCACCCGGTTTGCCGGCCCCAGCGGCAACTCGGCGCAGATCGGCATGTTGGTCGACCCCAGCGGCTCGGTCAGCGCGACCTCGGTGCCCGCGGGGCGACTGGGCAAATGCCTTCGTGAAGCGCTCAGCGCGCTGCGCCTCGACACCGGCCACGAGCGGCTGGTGCAGGCCACGTACTCGTTCAATGACGAAGATTTACCCTCGATGACCTCGTCGATTCGCGGGTTGCCGGGCGTGCCCTCGGTCGTGCAAAACGCCATCGACTCGGCGCTCCCCGAGGTGCGCGAGTGCCTGCCCGCGACGGTGACCTCGGGTCAGCTGAGCCGCATGGCGACGTGGAAGTACGTACCCACCTCTCGCGAGCTCGCGTTGACCTGGCTGCCTGACCCCGCAGGCGCTCGCTATGCCGATTCGATTCTGTCTTGCGTGCAGAGCAGGCTCGGCAAGCTCAAGTTGCCCAAGCCCGCCACTGCGCCCTCTGATGACGAAGACGAAGACGCCGCGAATCAGGCCGGCGCCGTCGGCATCGCCCAGTTCACCATCGACGCCCCCGACAAATACGAAGCCCAGCGCCCCCAAGAGACCGTGCTCACCGGCTACGAATTTCTGGTCACCGCCAAGCGCGGCAAAGAATCGCTCGGCACCACCAAGCTGTTGATGATGCCCGGCGCGGTGCCCAATGTTCGGCTGCGCGCGAATTCGCAGATCATCGAGCCCGGCAGCCAGGTCACCGTCGACATCTTGCGCGGCCCCAACTTCACCGGTGAGCTGCCCGACGAGCTGTACCTGATGCACAACGCTGAGGCGGTCAAAGCGACCGTCGACAAAGAGAAGCGCAACGTGACCTTCGCGGTGCCCGCCGACTACGAAGGCTGGGCCTCGGTGAGCTGGAATAACGCGCGGGTCGTCTTCTTCGTGAAGCCCAAGGCCTTGCTGGCGGTGAAGGTCACCCCCGAGAAGACACGCTATGCGCCGGGTCAGGTCGCCCAGCTCGGCATCGAGACCAGTGTCGCCGGTGTCGGCAGCCAAGCCGCGGTCGGGCTCTTCGGCGTCGATGAGAGCCTCGCGCAGCTGATGCCGTTGCCGGGCGCCGATGAGCTCGCCCCGCTTCGCCCACAGGTCGGCTCGAGCGCCGCCTTCGGAGGCCTCGATGCGCAGGCCTTGTCGATGGGCCGGGTGCGAGGCCGCAACGCCGCCGCTGCCACGCTGCTGCGGGTCACCTCACTGCCGGCGCCTCCAGAGACCGAGCGCCCGGTGAACCTGCAGGGCCGAACGTTCTTCGACCCGAACGAGCCGCTGGTCGACCGCTTCTACGTGGTGCTGCAAGAGCTGCACGTGCAGGTCAGCGACTGGGAGGCGCACGCGCCCGAGACCGAGAAGATGAGCCCGAAGACCATGGCTTCATTGTGGAAAAAGGCGATCGCCTCGGTCGAGGCGCGAAAAGAATCAGCCAGCGACGCCTGGGGCCGGCAGCTGCGACTCTTCAGGTTGCCCGCCGACTTGTTGGCGCTCACCGAGCCGCGCCAGGTCGTCATCGATGGCAAGCGGTTGCCTGAAGACACTGAAAATTGGTCGAGCTGGGTCGCGAAGGAGAAGCCATGAAGAAGGTGCTCGTGTTGGGCCTCACCGCCGGGTTCATCGTGGTGATTTTTCTCTTCACCCTGGCCGCGCGGGGTGGCTCTGGGGCGATGAGCCCGGTGAAGTACAGAATGTCGGCGCATGCCTCCCCCGCCGACCGGAGCGCCAACGTGGTGGAGACGGAAGAGCGAATGATGGATGCTGCTCCTGCGGCTCCGGCCCCAAGCGCCGGGCCGGGCGACAGTTTCGGGGCCCTCATTGGTGGCAACAACAAGGGCGGCGCTGGCCTGCGCGGCGCGGGCGGCGGTGGGGCCCTCGCTGCATTCGCGTCACCCAAAACAAAGAGCAAAGCCGAGGCCAAAAAAGAAGCCAGCGCACCCGTCGCCCCCGCTGAGAGCGATGGCGAAGGCGGAGGAGAAGCCACCACCCGAGCCTGGTTCCCCGAGACGTTTTTGTTCGAGCCGCTGATCGTCACCGATGCCCAGGGCCGCGCCAATGTGCCGGTCAAGGTGCCCGACCGCCTCACCACCTGGCGGGTGCTCGCGTTGGCCCATTCGCGGCAAGGGGCTCAAGCCGGCGCGGTCGCCAGTTTCCTCGGCACGCTGCCGACCTACGTCGACCCGGTCACGCCTCCGTTTCTCTTCGCGGGCGACGAGGTCAAGCTGCCGGTGCAGGTCGTCAACACCACCACCTCCGACATCACCAGCGCGCTGCGCTTCGAGTCGACCGGCGCCACGCTCTCGGCCACCGGCGGCCCCGTTCGCGTACCCGCCGCGGGCAACACGGTGCAATACGTCACCTTGACCACCAAGAAACCCGGCGTAGTCGTGGTGAAGACCACGCTGGGCGGCACCGACGCGGTCGAGCGCACCATCGACGTGATGCCCGCGGGTAAACGCGAAGTGCTCTCGCGCGGTGGCTCGCTGGCAGCCCCCCGCAGCTTCGAGCTCGAGGGCCCCGCGAACGCGCTGCCCGGCAGCGAGCAGGTGCGGCTGCGCGTCTTCCCTGGCGCGTTGGGTCTGGTTCGCTCCGAGCTCTCCGCGGCTCCAGGACGAGGCGGTGTCGCTGAAGACGCGTATTTGCTGCAGCTTTTGGGTCGCGCGCCCGCGCTGCTGCACGCCCTCGGCGCCGAAGCCGACTTGCCCACCATTCGAGACCTGTCACTGCTGGCCACACAGCGGGTGATGCAGCACGCCCGGGCTCCGTCAGTCGACTCGGCCACGCTGCTCACTGAAGCCGCGCTGCAGCACCCCGACAACCCGGTCTTGGCGCGTCTGGGAGAACGGCTCGCGACCCAGGTCGCAGCCGCACAACGCCCTGACGGCACCTGCCAAGGCGCCACCGGGTGGACGTTGCAGCGTCTTCTGGTCACGACTGGAGAGTGCGTGCGCGCGGTGAAGGCGTCGAAGACCTCGCCCAAGGCTGAGCAACGGGCCGTCGCGGTCTCGCTCAAAGCCTCGGGGGCCTTCGAGCGCAACGCGGCGCGGGTGAATGACGGCTACACCGCAGCGGCGATTCTGGCTTCGGGGGCGGTCAGCGGTACCGTGGCCGACGCACTCAAAGCCATCGTGCTCGAGAACATCAAAGACGGCGAAGACGGTGCCAAGTACCTCGAGGTGCCCACCGGTGTCGTGCGCGCCGACGGAGCTGCCCCCTCACGCGTCGAGGCCACCGGGCTGGCCGTGCTCGCCCTCCAAGGCGATGACAAAGCGCCACTGGCCGACCTCGGCACCTATCTGCTCAGCGGCTACACCCCGATTTACGGCTGGGGTGACGGGCGCGCGAACCTCGTGTGTCTGCGCGCGGTCTCAGAGCTGTTCAAAGACAAGGTGCCCGCCGGAGTGGCCCTCACCCTCGAGCGCGACGGCAAGGTGCTCGCCGAGGGCAGCATCGATGCCTCCAAGCTCCAAGAGGTCATCTCGCTCGACGCCGACGCCACCGGCTCTTCGGGCAAGCACACCTGGTCGGTGAAGGCGAACCCGCCCGTGCCTGGCCTGGGCTACTCGCTGTCTCTCGTCGCCTACACCCCGTGGCGCGACACCCCCGGAGGAGGCCTCGAGCTCACCACCACGCTCCCCGAGAAGCTCGAGGTCGGCAAGGCGGCCGACGTGCTGCTCACCGCCTCGATGCCGGGCGGCATGTCCACCAAGCTCCGGCTCGCGCTCCCCGCGGGGGTGCAAACCGATTCAGCCCAACTGAACAAGCTCGTCGCGGCCAACACCATCTACCGTTTCGAGACCGAAGACGGCGCGGTGACGATGCATGTGCCGCCGCTCACGAATGGCGCGGTGTTCACCGCGGCGGTTCGGGTCATCCCCACGCTTGGAGGCCGCCTGCAGTCGGGCGCCTCGCAGCTCGAGCCTGAAGGCCGGCATCTCAACATGAAGTCATTCGCTCCTCGAACCTGGGTGGTCCAATGAAGACTCGCTTGATGCTGTTCACCGCCATCGCCGTGCTCGCCGCGTGTAAGCCCAGCAAGAAAGAGCAATTGTGAAGTACCCCCCTGAAGATCGCCTCAAGGGCATGCACACGATGGCTGCTGAAGAGCTGGGCCACCCCTGGGTCTGCCCCGTGTGGGACATGGAGTACGAGACCGGCAACGGCTGCACACCCAAGAAATAGTTACTTCTCGGCCAAGAGCACCTTGAGCTCTTTGACCCGCCGGGTGACGAACTCGCGCTCGAGGCCTTGAAAGACCGTGGGCAGCAGGTCGCGGCTGGTGCACTCCTGCACCGCGACCAGGTTCTGCAGCTCGATCTCCAGCGGGTAGCTCGGCGGCACGAAGTCTTTGACCACCGCCTCGACGTCAGCCGTCGTCACCGCGTCGCGACCTTCGGTGACCGCCCTGAACTTCGAGCGAATCAGCACCGCCTCGATGTCGGCCCCCGAAAACTGCGCCTTGCTCAATGTCGAGAATGACGGCACGTCGACCGAGACCTTGGTCTTCTTCTGCATCGCGGTGAACAGCTCGTCTCGCTCAGCGTCGCTCTGCGGGTAGAACAGCGCGATGTGCTCTTCGGCGCGGCCCTGGCGCTTCAAGTCGATTGGCAGCAAATCAGGGCGGCAGGTCAGCAAGAACCAGACGATCTTGCCCCGGTACTCGGTGTTGCCCATGAACGCAGCGATCGACGCGAAGATGCGGCTCGAGGTGCCTGAGTCACCACCCGCGTCGCGGTCTCCCAAGAAGGCGTCGGCCTCGTCGATCATCACCGCCACCGGCCACAGCGCCTTGAGCAGGTTGAAGATCTTCTCCAAGTTCGCTTCGGTCACACCCTGCCACTGGCTACGAAAGTTCAAGAACTTCACGCAGGGTATGCCGATCTCCCCAGCGAAACAGGTCACCAAGAAGGTCTTGCCGGTGCCAACCGGGCCCGAGACCAGGTAGCCCATCGGCATCACCTCGATCTTGCCCTTCTTGAGCGCCTTCGAGGCGTCGCGCAGCATCTTCTTCGCCTTCGCGTGACCCGCCACCACGTCGAGGTTGTACGGAGGCTCGATGAACTCCAAGAGCCCGTGACACTCGGCCTGAATGATCTCCTTCTTCTTGTCTTTCAAGACCTCGGCCGTGATCTTGGTGCCCTCTTCGGTCGCCTCGGTCAGCAATCGGTCGAGGTTGATGCGCGAGAGCCCCGCGGTCATCTTCGCCAGGCCCGCCATCGGCACGTCGCTCACCGTCTGAAGCTTCTTGCCCTCGAGCTTCCACTTCACGAAGTCGAGCCGCTCATCTTCGGTTGGCAAGCTGATCTCGATGTTCGCCACGTAGGGGTTGCGCGACATGCGCGGCGAGATGTCGGCCAGGTTCTCGACGATCAGCACGATCGACAAATCACCCGACAAGAACTGCGGGTCGCCGGCCCACTTGATCAACGTGGCGAGCACGAAGCGGTCTTCTGACGAGAGGTGCGACATGTCGCCAGCGGGCGCCAACGTCTCGGCGAAGTCGATCACCAGCGCGCACGACTTGCCTTCTCCCACCCGCAGCCGAAGGTAGTTCTCGAGCACCTGCAGCGCGGGCCCGGGCAGCCGCGGCGGCACCTTGGCGTACTCCGACCCGTACATCGCGTCGTACCCGCTCAAGGCCCGGCTGAAGTCTTGGTGCGTCTCCGGCCGCTCGGCGCGAATACCCGAGCTGCGATCGTAGAACAACACGTGGTCTCGCCCGCCGAACAGCTCATCAGACAAGAACTTCTTCAGGTTCTGAAAGTCTTTGCCCCCGTCGCCCCGCGAGATGGGTTGCAGGTCGCGCACCGCTCCGTAGAGCATGAAGGTGCTGACCGTGCGGGTGTAGTACTTCTGCGCGAGCTTCTGAGCCCAGGGCGGCAGCCCCGAGAGTGGGTTCTCTGCTTTGGTCTTCGCCATGTGAACGTCGACGCCTATTCGGCGCCCGCTTTCCTTTTGAGCACCTTGGTCGGCTGGGTGATCTCGTTGCCTTCTTTGATGTTCATCGTCTCGGTGTAGGGGTCGTACCCGGGCGCCACGATCATCACTGTGACCTTGCCCGCGGGCACCTTGAGCAGCTGCGGCCAGTCGGTGATCAACCGCTCACCGCCCTTGCCATCGGGCTCGGTCAGCTCTTTGCCGTTCACGTTGACCCGCGCTTTGCCCACCACGTCGGCCGGCACGTCCAACATCAGCAGGCCTTGCGCGGGGCGAAGCTTGCCGAAGACGACCATGTACCCCAGCACCAGGGCGAGAATGACCGCGACGACCGCCGCGACGACCAGACCGCTCCCACCTGCGGCTTGGGCCTGACGCTGGCTCGCGCTGCCGTGGGCTCTGACTCGCGCAGGCCGCTCGGCGGGCGCCATTCGCGGCACGTACGGCGCGGGCACCGACCCGTGCGGGTTCGAGTCATCGCCCCCCCGCGACCCGGAGATCAGGTTCGGGTCAGACGGCGGCTCTGGCGGCGGAGGCGGCACCGGGTCGCGCATCGCCGCTGGCCGGCGCGCCATCTCGGTCGCCGGCATCAGCACCGGAGGCCCCGGCATTCGCAACCCAGACGGGCTCGCCCGGGTCGGAGCGAACGCATCGTCGAGCGGGCCATTCGAGGTGATCAGCTGGTCACGGTTGATCGAGCCCCGGTTCGGGTCGGTCGGTATGTCGTGGGGCTTGGCCGCGGGAGACGCTGTCTCACCGGGGTTGGTCTGCTCAGGGTCGAAGGGCTTGTTGGGGTCGACCAGCAACGTCGCGGCGTGCTCGTCTTTGCCGTTGGCTGACGTCGCGGAGGCGGCGGTGAGCTTGGGCAGCGCCGCGGCGCCTGGGGGCGGCGGTGGCGCCTGCGGGGGCAACGGCCTGACCGCCATCGGCAGGCCCATCGCCGTCTCTTGCTGGCTCGTCGGCAAGGGCACTTGCGCCGTGGGCAGCGACCCGCCTCCGGTGACCATCGACGACGGTACTGCCGTCACCGCGCTGGGGCTGGGCACGTGCGGAGCGCTCAACACCGGCACCGACCCCGCCCCGTACCCGATGTTGTTGTTCGCCAGCATCATGCCGTCGGGCGGCTTGACGTCGACGTACTCCTGCAAGCGCTGTTTCTCTTTCTCGACCTCTTCGGCAAAGGTCGCCTTCATGAACGCGGCGAGATCTTTGCGACCGAACACCGTCTCGGTCGTAATCAAGAAGCGCTGCAGGTCGTCACCCAGCTCGCTGGCGTACTGATAGCGATCTTCGACGTCTTTCGCGAGCGCCTTCATCACGATCTTCTCGAGCGCATCGGGGATGCGGCGATTGAAGTGCGAGGGCGGCAACACCTCGACCTTGCGCACCTTTTCGAGCACCGAGAAGTCGGAGTCGCCGACGAAGAGCCGCTCGCCCGTCAGCATCTCGTACAGGCAGATGCCAATCGCGAACACGTCGCTGCGGCGGTCGAGCGGGAGCCCGCGAATCTGCTCCGGGCTCATGTAGCCGAACTTGCCTTTGAGAATGCCGGCCTGCGTCTTGGTCGCCTTGCCCGCGGCCTTGGCGATGCCGAAGTCGATGACCTTGACCTCGCCGTCGTAGCTGATCAGCGCGTTCTGCGGCGAGACATCGCGGTGCACGATGTTCATGTCGCGGCCCATGCGGTCTTTGTTGCGGTGGGCGTAGTCGAGCCCTTCGCAGCAGCGGGCGATGAGGTAGCAGGTCAGCGGTATCGGCGCCGGCTCACCGCGCTTGCGGCAGCGATCGAACACCGCGCGCATGTCTTTGCCCGAGATGTACTCCATCGCGATGAAGTACGAATTCGCGATGTTCGCCAGCTCGTAGATCTGCGCGATGTTGGCGTGGTTCAGCTGAACCGTGATCTTCGCCTCGTCGATGAACATCGTGATGAATTCTTCGTCTTCAGCGATGTTCGGCAAAATGCGTTTGATCGCCACCAGGCGCTCGAAGCCGCCCGCCCCGAAGGTCTTCGCACGCCACACCTCTGCCATGCCGCCGATGTTGATGCGGTCGAGCAGCAGGTACTTTCCGAAGGGTATGGGTTGACGTTTGGGAGGAGCGGTAGACACGCAGCCGACCTGTTCAGCGATGTAGGGAAAACGAACCCAGAGCTAAGGACGCCTGGCGCAGGCCGTCAACGACTCTCAATCGTCAGGTGTAGGTTCAGCGTCGACATCGCCTTCATCAGGAGGGTCAGCTGGCTCGGCGTCTTCTCGGGCCAACGACACCTCACCCACCCAATCTGGAGCGGTTGAGACCACGCCGGCCGCACCCCGCTGCGCCGTCAGGGGCAGCCCCACCAGCGTGACCCACGCCCGGCGACGCTCGCGATCGACGCAATACAAGACCGTGCCCACCGGAGCACCACCGGCCAGGGTCAGCGGCCCTGCGCAGCCGAAGTGGAGCTCGAGGTTCCACCCAGGGGGGCGCTCTCCGTGCACCAGCCAGGGCACGGGCCCCAGCAGCGCCAACAACGGCTCGAGCTCGGTCGAGGTGTCGGGCACGGCCTTGGTCGTGGCCAGCGCCTGGGCGCCCTCGGTCATGACCTGCAGCGCCCCCTTCGCGCGCACTTCGGTGCCGAGCGGCGAGCGCGTCGACGAGAGCACGATCAGGTCGGTCGCCAGCACGCCGACGATCAGCATCGGCAACACTTTTCGGCTCGTCGGTCGCACCGACAGCGCCAGACCGAGCAGCATCAACCCGCACGCCAGCGCCGCGAAGATCACATTGGGCGGCTCGAGCATCGCGCTGACTTCGGCCTGCTGCACCGAAAACCAGACCCAGAGGTCGTGCGCATAGAACGCGAGCAACGTGATGCCCAAGAATGGGGCGACGTAGGTGCGAATCACCCTTGACCCGCAAGGGCCCGCGCGGGGTCGAGTTGGGCGGCCCGGCGTGCGGGCAAGAACGCGCCGGCCATCGCCGCAACGACGCCGAGGGTGACTCCAGCCAGCAACAACCACCACGGAGCGATGAAGAACGACTCCGGCTTGAAGGGGAACTCGGGCAGCGCTCGGCTCGAGGCGAAATCAACCGCAGCCGCGGCGGCGATGGCCAGCACGGTGCCGACGAGGCCACCAAAGGCGCCCAACAGCAGCGCCTCGGCGAACACCAGAGAGAAGACATCGCGCTTCGAAGCGCCGACGGCCCGCATCACGGCCAGCTCTCGCTCCCGGGCCCGCACCGAAGCCGACAACGCATGGGCGATGTTGAATGCAGCGAGAATGCAGATCAGCACGCTGAGCAGCGCCATCGCCGACGTGGTGATGGCCACCGCCGCCCCCGCGTTTTCAGCCATGCGCCGCTCTTGATCATCGACGCGAAACCCCATGCCCTTCACGGCCGTCACGATTCGAGGCACCGCTGAAGGCTCTTTGACCCGCAAGGTGACCGCGGTGAAGCTCTCGGCATCGACGTTGGCGGCGCGGTTGATTCGCATCGCCACCGCCAAGGGCACCGTGATGCCGGCCAGCAACCCGCGGTCAGAGACTCCGACCACCTGCCCCTGCGCCGACACGATGGGCCCCGCCGGAGCGGCAGTGACAAAAGAGCGATTGAAATCAATGGGAAACATGAACCCCGCGAGCATCGAGCCCGACAGCTGCGGCAGCGAGCGGGCCGGCGCGAAGGTCTTGTTGTAGATCTCGAGCAGCCTCGAGGCGGCGACGGCTGGTATCGGTTGGCCCGGCCCCGGGTCACTGAAGTCGCCGATCTGCACGTCGGCTTTCACGAGCGCGGGGTCGACGCCGACGGCGATGATCTCGAGGCCCATGCGCAACTTGCGGCCGAAAAAATCACCGTCGTACACGGTGACCGCGGGCACGCGAACGTTCATCTTTCGGTACGCCTCGGTGACGCCGGGCAGCGCCGTGAGCCGGTCTACCGCGGCCTGGTCGATTTTGCCCCCGCCGAGCAAGCCCAGTGAGAGCTGCGAAGGCACGACCTCGACCAAGCGCGCATCAACGGGGAACACCTTCTCGCGAATGATGGCCCCGACGCCGAGCCCCAGTGCCACGAAGAACACGAGCGCCGCGACGCCGACGGTGACCCCGAAGGTCGATGACAACGCCCCGCGAATATCGCGAGCCACATTCAACCGCACCAACCGCTGAAGGGACGCCAATTTCATGGCAGGTCGAGCCGCCCATTCTCGAGCGTCAACACCCGGGTCGCCGCATCGCGCAGCCGCGTCTCATGCGTCACCGCCACCACCGTCAACCCCTCACGGTTGAGCCTCGAGAACAACCCAATCACCTCGTCCGCCGTCAGGGCATCCAAATTCCCGGTCGGCTCATCGCACAGCAGCACGCTCGGTGAATGCAGCAAGGCCCTTGCAATCGCGACCCGCTGGCGCTCTCCGCCCGACAGCTGGCTCGGCAACCTCGCGGCCTTCTCACCCAGAGCGACCTGCTCGAGCACCTGCTGACCTCGGGCCCTCGGCGTCGTCTGGGCCGCGAACAGCGACGGCAGCAGCACGTTCTCGAGCGCCGAGAGCCCCGGCACGAGATGAAACGACTGAAACACGAACCCCACTTCGCGATTTCGAAACCTGGCCAGCTCGGCATCGGTGAGCCCCGAGATTCGCCGCCCCGCCACCGAGACCTCGCCTGCGTACGCCGTATCGAGCCCGCCGAGCACGTTGAGCAACGTCGACTTGCCGCTGCCCGAGCGCCCCACCACCGCGACGAATTCGCCCTTGGCGACCTCGAGGTTGACCTGGTCGAGCACCGCGACCGCGCCGCGCGCTCCGTCATCGAAGCTGCGTGAGACGCCCCGGGCTGAAATCACGGCGTCTTCGCACCGAAGACCAGCGCGACGTTGACCTGAAGCGCCTTGCCATTGGCACCCGCCGACGCGGTCACCGCCTTCAAGTCATCGGTCGCGTCGAGCCACCGCACGGTCGTGGCCTTGATCGCGAACCCTCCGATGCCCCAGGCGCTGGCGGGCAGCTCACGAACCGAGCTGGCGAGGCGGTTCAAGTCGATCATCACCGACACGGCCTCATTCGCCAGCATGGCTGGAGGCACCACATTCGAAGCGGCCTCACCGTCGACCGCCATCAGCTGATCGATGCGCTGCACCGGAGACGCGAAGAACACCAGATCGCCCTTGCGCGCGAAGTGCACGCCCTCTCCCGCCGCGTAGGTCGTGAAAAACATCGGAGACGCATTGCGATCGACCTTCGCGATCGTCGCGCCGAACTTAGGAGCCACCGCGGCGATCTTCTCGAGCGTCGGCGTCACGGTATCGCCCGAGTTCACCAGAGCCACGCCCGACAAGTGCGCGAAGGTGAACGGGTTGGTGGTGCGCAAATCAAACCGCGGCACGCCCGACCCCATCGGAGGCCGGTCAGCGAGCGAAAACCCGAAAATCACTCCAGGTTTCACCACGTCGAGCACCTCGGTCTTTACGTTGAAGCTGCCCTCTTCGAAGGCCTTCGCCAGAAACGGCCCGATGAGATCGTTGACCACTGGAGCCAACGTCGCCGGGTCGCCCTGGTACCGCAGCGCCGCGAACGTGTCTTTGGGCAGGTACCCGTAGAGCGACATCGAAGGCTTGAGCTGCAGCATCGCCAGGTCGCCCGCATCACCCTTCCACGGAGCGTCGACCGCCAGCGCCAACCCCGCCGTCGACAGTCGCACCGTCACCACCGCGCTCGTCACCGGGTACTTGCGGATGAGGCCCGACCCGACTGGCAGGTACCCGTAGAGCAACTTGTCGCCCGGCAGTCGGCCCAGCGACGCCTTGAGCGCCTCATCGCGCGCCAGCGAATCAGCCTCGGCAAGCCCCGCGAGGGTCGGCAGCACGCTGACGTCTTTGGTCGCCACCAGCGCGAAGCCGTTTTTGATCAGGTACCCGACCTTCGGAGGCTCTCCGGCGTGCTCAGAGAACGTCTTCACCACAGTCTCGCCGTTCTTGAGCTCACCACCCGCCCCTGCGCCGAAGCGCTGCGTGGAGATGCGCTCGAGCGTGGCGTGAAATGCGCCTTCGTCACTCACCGGCAAGACCAGAACGATCTCTCCGCCCTGCAGCACCACCACGCCCATCGCCCGGTCGGCATCGAGGCCCGCACTCTTCATCGCCGCGGCATCTCGAACGTCGATGCCCAGCTGACCGACCAGCGCGTCGCCCAGCGCCTTGCCTGAGTCGAAGCCCTGCAGCTGCCCCAAGAAGGCCGCCACCTTCAACGACTCGAGCACGCGAAGCCGGTCACCCAGGGTCTTGACCGAGGGCACGATCACCACGGCCGCGGAGGCCGATGGCATCATTCGGCCGACTTCAGTGGCCTTGGCGGCGCTCCCGCACTTCGAGCAGCTCGCCATCGCGATGAGCACTGCGAGCATCAGCGAGGCGCGAACGGTGAATTTCATAGGGGCCCTTATCGCACGCGAACGGGCGTCGCGGCGCTCGACGTCGACGACGAGAGCTCATCGGTCACCCGCATGAAGCTCTCCATTTCGCGCACGGTCTCTTCGGTGGCCGCGACCTCGGCGCTGAGCACGTCGAGCTGCTGGCTCACCACCTCGGGGTCGCGAATCGCGATTGACTGCTCGTGGGTCAGCCGCAGCATGTCTTCGATGCTCGCCAGCTGGTGGCTGACCACCTCGCGGTTCTCAGCGGCCTGCACGAAGCGGTGAATGCGCTTCTTCAAGATGTCGATGCGGCGCGCTTTGACCTCGCGGAGCTTCTCGTTCACGTCGGTCGCGACCTCTGCCTCGAGGCCCTGCAGCTCGTCTTCGAGCCCCCGCCGGTCAACCACGCTCAAGAACTTGCGATACCCATTGAGCGTCGCGACCAGGCGCAGAAACGAGGTCAGCAGCGCGTCGAGGCGCCGTTCACTGTTCGCGGCCAGCACCCCGCCGCCCGGCATCTGCCGGTAGCTGGTCAAAATGCGACCGCGCAGCTCACCAAGCACCTGGTAGTGCTCCCGCTGCGAGGCAGACAGCTCGGCCAACAGGCTCTCGACCTCTTCGGCCGAGGCGACTTCTGAGAAGGCCTGCGCCTGAAAATTGGCCCGCACCGCACGCCGAAACGAAGGGGCCGTCGAGAGCAGGGTCAAGTACGCGACTGACGCCCCCGCCGCGGCCACCAGGGGGGTCCAATCGCCCATCACGGCCCCGGCGATCGCGCCCGCGACCAGCGCGAAGACGTTCGCCGGCATCAACAGCGCCGCGCGCAGGTAGTTCGGAGCTTTACTCGCCACGATTCAAGGCCCTTTCGACGACACAACGTATCGCAGCGGGCCCAAATCGGTGGTCTCTTCAGTGGCAGGCGCAGCGGTGCCGGTCGCTCCGAGCTTGAAGCCGAGCGCGGCCGCCGACTGGTACAGCTCGCCGTAGGTCACCGGCGCTTCGCCCTCGAGGCCGAAGAACCCCAGGTTGTCTTTGAGGCTGGCGGGGGGCGCCGAGCGCATCGCCTCGGTCGGGTCACCCAACTGCGGCGCCGCGAGCCCCAAGGTTCGAGCTGCGTCGCTCGGGTCTTTGGCGGCCTGCGCATTGGCGTCGAGCGCCCCGCGAATCAACCGGCGAATCGCATCAGGGTAGCGCGCCGCGAAGTCACCCCGGCTGACCAGCACCGTGGCAATCAAATGCGGAGCATCAACCGTCGAAGCGACCACCGTGCCACCCACTTCTTTCATCGCGGGGTCGAGGTCGCCCAAGTACCCCGCCACCGCGTCGACCTTCTTGGCCTTGAGCGCCGCACCGGCTCCAAACGCCGACGGCAGGGGCACCAACGTCACATCGCGCAGCGACAATCCCGCGCGCGACATCGCCCAGAGCGCCAGGTAGTGCGAGGTGCTGCGCGGCTCGGTACCCAGGCGTTTGCCAGCCAGCATGCCGGGGTTGGTGATGGCCGACGAGCCGACCACCAGGTCTTGCCCGCGGCTTCGTCCCAGCAGCAGCACGGTTCTCGGCGCGGCATCACGCAGCGGAGTGGCCATCATCGCCAGGGTCGAGACCGAAATCGCCACCAGGTCGACGCCCCCGTTCTCGCCGCCCTTCACGAAGGCCGCGCGGAGGTCGTCTTCTTTGTCGAAGAGCTGCACCTTGACGTCGAGGGCGTAGCCCGCGCGAAACAGGCCCACCCGGTCTCCGTCACCTGTGGCCCAGAGCAGCGGGGCGACGGTGCCTCGGGGCACCACACCGATCACCGTGGCTCGAAGGGGTATCGCGGCGACATCGTCATCGGGGGCCGCGACCCCAGCGGGAAAATCACCTGCCGACAACCGCGCCGGGCGACCCCAGAGCCGCTCACGAACCCGGTCGACGTAGCCGTACTGCGACGCCGCGACCGCACCAGCGGCGGTGAGCACGAACATGAGCGCCAGGAGCACCCGCCCCAATCGCTTCATGCGTCACACCTGGTCAATGCCTGTGGAACGGCGACCCCTCTCGGCAAACCGCTCAGCAAACCTCTCATGGTGAGCCCGTCGAACCACGAACCACGAACCACGAACCACCACTACTTGATCTCAACCTTCTTCCCGATGGTCTTCTCAGGCGTCTCGCCGACCTCAGCCACCGGCGCCGGGCTGCTCAACCCCATCTCCATCTTGAACTGCTTCACCAGCTCATTGGCCTGAATCTGCTCAGCGGCCTCTTCAACCTGAAGCGTCTGATGGTCAACCGACTCGAGCGCCATCGACATGCGCGCCTCGTTCACCGCGGTCTGCTCTTCGACTTTGCGCAGCATCCCATCATGCGTCGCATCGATGCCCGCGCCCCCGAACGACTCCATCGCGTCGGCGACCTTCGACTGCCACTTCGAGCGGCGGGCATCGCGAATCGCGGCCATCGCTTCTTGGGTCTTTCGGTCTTTCTCGCGCATGAACATCTTCTTGACGTTCAAGGCCTTCTCGTACGCCGACTTGGCGGTGGCGAGCTGGGCTTCGTTGCGTGAGAGGGCTCCGCGCTCCATCTGCAAGCGGGTCGCGTACTGCGCGGCGAGATCATCACGCCCGGCCTGAATCGCGGCCTTCACCTTGGCGGTCAGGTCACCGACCTCTTGCCGGTACTTGGCGTTCTCTTTTTCGAGCAGGGTCTGGTTCGCCCGAACCATGGCGATCGACTCGTTCATCTTCGGCACCTGATCATTCAGGTCGCGAATGTTCTGCTCGAGAATCAATTCGGGGTCTTCAATCGTGCTGACGAAGAAACCGGCGAAGCTACGCATTGCGCGCTTGAAGCGTTGCCACATGGCGGGCCCATCTCCCAGGAAAGTGCTGCGGTGACTCTACACGGTTTCAGCCGAACGTCGCGACCAGACGTCGCACTGCGTCGTCGATTGCATCAGCGTCGGCGCCAGAACAGAGACAGTCTCCCCGAGCTCGCTGTTCCCCCGAAGCGAAAGGTCTCGCTGTTGAAGGTCAGGGCCGCCGCGCGAAACGCGATGGCACTGAAGATCAGCACCGAGATCAGGGTCAGTACCACCTCGAAGGGTTGCGCGGTGTCGAGAATCACGGCTTTCACCAGCAGCGCCACGTTCAGCAGGGGCACGAGCGAGGTCAGCCAGGTCAGCTCAATGCCCGGCATCTGCGCCACCATCGCCGGAGCGAACCCGAGCAGCACCACCGGCACCATCAGCGCCTGGCCCTGCTTCATCGTCTGGGCGGTCGAGGCCACGGCCAGGGCCAGCCCACTGACCAGCGTCGCGGTCGGCAGCATGCACAGCGCCATCACCGCGATCTGCTCGACCGAGAACTGCACCGGCATCGCCGACTTGCCGGCGATCACCACGCCGAACCCAAAGGTCAACGCAGTCGCGCTCAAGTTGGCCAGCGCCGTGGTGATCGCCACGATGGTCACCGTCGCGTACTTCGCCAGCATCACCTGCGTCGGCCGCACCGGGGCGACCAGGAGCGTCTCGAACGTCCCCCGCTCCTTTTCGCCCGCGGTGGTGTCGATGGCGGCCTGAACCGCTCCGGTGATCAGCGTGGTGAGCAGCAAAATCGGCAACAGCGACGCCGCCATCAGGCGACCCAAGCTGTCTTTCAAGTCGAGGTCGACCGGGTCGGTCTTCACTGGCTGCATGAACGCGGCATCGAGCGACTTCTCATCGAGCCGCTTCTGCAACAGCTCGACGTTGAGTGAGTCGAGTACCGGGCGCATGCGGTCGAGCGCCTCGCGAGAGCGATCGAAGCGCTTGGCGTACATCACGGTCACCACCGCCTGCTTGCCCGCGCCGAGCGAGTCGACCGCGCCTTCAGGAGCGCTCACCACCGCCGCCACGGTCTGCAAGGCCAGGTCGACTTTCGCTTCTTCGAGGCTCATCGGCCGGTAGATGGTCTTGGGCGGCACTGGCCGCTGCTTGAGCAAGGCGGGCGCTTCAGGCCCCACCGTCGCGACGATCAGCTCGGTGTTCTTGAGCCTTTCGGTACCGGCCGCGATCAACACGCTCATCGAGATGATCAGCGCCGGGTACAGCACCACCGGCAACCCCAGCGTCATGAACAGCGTGCGTCGATCGCGCACCACGTCGAGCAGCTCTTTGTGCAGCAGAATTCGAAATGGGCTCACGTGTGCGCCTCAGGCGACCAGTTGGAGGAACGCGGCGGTGATCGATTCATGCCCGGTCTTGAGCTGCTCCGGCGTGCCTTCAGACACCACTTTGCCTTTTCGAATGACCACCACCCGGTTGCACAGCACCTCCGCCTCATCGAGCCGGTGGGTCGAGAAGAGCACCGCCTTGCCGCGAGCCTGCGCGCGCCGCACCAGGTCGAGAATGTCTTGCGCCGCGACCGGGTCGAGGGCCGCCGTCGGCTCGTCGAGCACGTAGACCGCCGGGTCGTGCACCACCGCACGGGCAATCGAGATGCGCTGCTTCTGCCCCGACGACAGCGCCCCACACCGGCGATCGACGAAGGGGCCCAGCTCGAGCTCTTCAATCACCTCGTCGATGCGCCGGCGAAGGGCCGGGCCATCGAGGTCATGGAGCGCTCCGAAGGTCTTCATGATCTCTCTGCCAGTGAGCCGCTCGTACAGCCCCGTGCTCGAGGTCAGAAAGCCCAGCTGCATGCGGGCCTCGGTGGGCCGCCGCTGCACGTCGATGCCGCCGATGCGGGCGGTGCCTGAAGAGGGCGTCAGCAAGCCCGCAAGCACCCGTAACGCGGTCGTTTTACCCGCGCCGTTGGGGCCCAGCAGCCCGACCACCTCCCCGGGAGCGACCGTCAGGGAGACCTCGTCAACGGCCAACAGGTCACCAAAGCGGCGCGACACTTTCACCAGCTCAAGGGCTTGAGTCGTCACGGTTATCGACCAGTATCGACGGAGTCTCCAGCGCGCACGGCAGACATGCGTTGACCGAACGGGGCCGTGCCCCACGCGATGTCGGTGAACGCGTTCTGGTTCACCACGAAGTCGATGGCGTAGTCGCCCTTGGGTACGCGCAGGGTGTAGGTGCCGGCGCCTCCGCTGAAGCCCCAGGTGAACTCGCGGCCGTCTTCACCGCGCAGCACCACGCCGACCTCTTCGCCAGGCACCGAGTCGGGCACGACCTTGCCATTCATGCGAATCGGGCCGGTGACCAACGTGGTGTCGTACCGCAGGTCAACGCTGATCGGTTGATCGACCAAGACCCTCGAGACCAGCAACTGCCGCCCGGTGGCGTAGTCAGGGTACGCGTTGCGGTCGATGATGAAATAAATCTCGTATTCACCCTTCGGCAGCCGAGCGCGAAATTCGCCGTCTTGCGAGGTGACCACACGCTTGCGAAACCAGCTGTTCTGCCCTTCGAGGGCCCGGTTGCGAAACCACAATTGCCCTGCCACCACACCGGCGGGAGGCGGCGCGCCATCGATGCGCAGCGTGCCGGTGAGCACGGCGGTCTCGATGTTGACGGGGAGTGAGCGGTTGGCGTGCACCTGAACGTAACGGTCGATGATGTAGAACCCATTCACCAAATCGTCAGCGAAGTTCTCGTCGATGCCGAGCACGGTGAAGTAGTTGCCCTCGAAGATGCGCAGCGAGAACGACGACGCATCCATCGGGACTTCGTAGAGGAGGCCGCTCTGGGTGTTGGTCGCGCCCTGGTACCCGTACATGTACATCTTCCAGGTGTAATTGGGGTTCGGGCGAATCGGCTGGCCGTCGATGAGCAGGCCGCCTTCGACGCGGTAGCTCACGAAGTTGCCCGAGACCCGGCCATCGGCGGTGGTGAGGTCGAGCTGCGAGGTGAGCTGCTGGTTGAAGACCGCAGCCGGCAGCTCGCGGTCGGGCACCCGCTCGAAGTTCACCGTCACCGCGTATTTGCCGACCGGCACCAGGCCTGAATAGGTGGCGACTCCGCCTTCGTGGTGGGTGCGCACCGAGGGGTCGCTGTCGCCGGGCTGAACGAACTCGAGGTTGTAGTCGAAGCCCGCCTTGCGATCGGGGAAGGGCTGGCCGTCGATGGTGATGGTGCCCTCGACCAGGCGGGTCGGCACGTCGATGTCGAGCGGCAGATCTCGGTCGAGGGTGAGCTCGCCTGGGGTCAACCGGTAGCCGATGAGGTCAGTGCCTTGAAGCGCGCGGGCCGGAGTATCGAGCAGCAAGGCGAAGTGGCCGTCCATCAAGCGAACGTCGAAGGCGCCGTGCGAGCTCATCGCTGAGACGGTCTGAACCTGCGGCGTGCCTCCCAAGGCGGTGAGGAAGATGTCGTTGGGCGCGTTGGTGCCAGAGAACGGCAGGCCCGAGAACTGCGCGGTGCCGCGAATGGCGTGGCTCGAGGTCGCGAAGTCGCGCTTCTGATCGGTGCGCATGTCGAGCGTGCCGAGGTCTCGATACCCCTGGTGCGTCGCGAAGACGCCAGACGGTTGGTACCGAAGAATGTCGTATTGGCTGCGCAAGACCTGGGTCGAATACCCGCCCAGCGAGTCGATGGGCCGGTCAATCTCGGCGCTGTAATTGCCCGCGACGAATTGAATTCGTACCGGGCCTGGCGCCGGAGCGCCGTTGAGCAACGCCTGCCCACTCAAGGTGCGGAGCGCGACACAGAGCCCGAACTCGACTGCTCCATCGAGCTGCGCGAAGGCCTCTTGCGGGCAGGGTTCGCCGGCGTAGTTGGTCGACCAGACGACGCCAGCGTCGGTGATGCCCGGGCCTGCGTCGGCTCCAGCATCGGTGCGGTGCGGCGGTACGACGATGATGCCTGCGTCACCTGGGGCCTGCGGGGGCGGTGGGCACCCCAAGCCTGTCAGGGCGAGGCCAAGCACCACCGCCGTGAACCAGGGAGAACGCACTCCTTGGTTGTATGCAAAGCCCGACCGAGACGCCAACCTTGGCCGTCGTGCGATGCGCCGCACCCCCAACGCCGGTCGACGATCAGCGTGACGTTTGAGCGTTTCGCGCGACCTCAGCACCGCCCTCGGGATCGTGGCTTGCCCACTTCGGCAAGCTGCAGTGCAAGCACCGCGACGCAAATGGGTTGCGCACAAGCCAGGTGGCGAAAAATCTCTTATTGCACCGAGGGCAGCGGAAGTACCCGGCGCCGACGACGGTCACGGCGATGAAGAGAAACCAGGCTCCAACGAAGAGGGGGACAATTCGCGGGGCATCGAGCCATCTGCGCACTTGAAACACCAGAAGAGCAAATGGCACGTGCCCGATGAACGCCACCAGTCGCAGCCGGGCCCAGGTTCGGTACCGTTGCCACGCACGTGCGTAAGTCAGCGTCTCCCATTGCGCGGCCCGTTATCGTACTCTGGGGCCGAGGTCACTGGCTCACTCAGAGGGGCTGACAGAGCCCCCTCCGAGAGCTCAACGTGGCTTACCCAGTGATGGGCTCAGGCACCGGGGGCGCATCGGGGGCACCCCGCTTGGTGACGACGCGTGAACCGAGCAAGGGCACGTGCTCGTCGACGTCACGCAGATAAATGGCCGCGCCGTGCAGCCACAGCTGATCATACTGGGCGGCGACCAGGGTCCACACGCGGGTCTGGAGATCGCGCGCCTCCTGCAACGCCCGGTTTGGCACTTCGGAGGTCCCCTCGGGGGTGGCGATGGCAAGGTACGCCTTGGCGCGTTCGACCCGCTCGTCGAGCAGCTCGGCGCCGAACATCTTCGACTTGAGCTTGGGCTTGCGGTTGACGATTGAAGCAATCGCAATCACATCTTGGGCGGCGTCCATCGAGCCGCTGCCAGCCCGAATGCGCTCGACGTCTTTGGGGTCGATGATGCCGTTGACGCCCCACGCTTCGAGCTGCGGCATCAGCGACTCGCGATCTTTCCAAATCTGAGCGACGAGCTGGAGGTTGATCTTGCTCTTGGGCCTCGCCTCATCGAGCCGCTCGGTTGCCTCCTGGAGCGCGTCGAGGAGCACCGTGAGCCTCGGCTCGGCGGGGACGTACTTCTTGAAGAGCCGCTTGAGGGTCTCGTGGTGGGGCTCGATCGCCGCGATGCCGATTCGCGCGTTTTGGCGCACCACATCGAGCGCGAACACGAAGGCCTTCAGGTTTCCTGAAGAGAGGGCGGCGGCTTGGACGAAAACGGCGTTGAAGATGGCTTGCATGGCAGTGCTCCTTGGGTGCGACGGGTTGGTGCGACAAGGGGCTCTGACGGGGCTCGCACCCGGGCATTCAAAGCCCCACATCGTTTTCCCCATCGATTTCGCAACCCATCGGTTTTTGGGCAGTTGAGTGCCTCCAAACCCTAAGGCGTCAGGGCTGAGCCACCTCGAAGTGCCCTCCCGGCCCTCAGTGCTCAGGGCGGGAGGGGGTTCACCATGCCGTTTCGCCCTGAGCGCTCAGCCTTGGTCGGGCATGCGGGTGCCACCCTCCCCTGAAGATTGAGGGCGCGAAGACAGGTCAGTGGTGGTCGCGCGATGAGCACTCATGGCTTCAGCGCAACGTCACAGACAAGCGACCTCATAGACGCCCCGTATTAAGCCGGGGCCCATGAGCTACTCGTTTTACGTCAAGACAGGCACGGCCCCTGCCCTCGGCGAATTGATGAAGGCCGTTGATATCGCCGGTGACCTCCATTGCGCCGAAGCGGGCCATGACGGTGAGGCCGTCAAGCTCGGTGGCGAGCACTTCGCACATCTGTATCGATACGGCCTCTCAACCAGGGGCGTCGAGCTGGCCCACAGCGAGGGGGCCTTTCAAGCGCGCGTGATGACGGCGTCGAGTGAAGACGAGTACGACTTGGCGCTGCGGCTCTGTGAGGCGGTCGCTCGTCGCGCGGGCGCCTCGACCATCGAAGCCGAAGAAGGCGAGACGTTCGCGGTGGGCACCCGCGGCAGCTTCGATGCGTCGTGGGTGCGATTCATGGTCTCGAGCGGCGCTCAAAGCCTGCTCGCGATGCAGGCTCAAGGCCCCGCCCAGATGTCAGGCCCCCTGCGGGGGTTCACATTCGGCCCGAGGTGCGCCGCGAAGCTGCAAGCCCTCGCCGCGGCCGACCGCCCTGCTGCGCTCACCGCCATGATGCGCCGCGTGCAGTACCCCGATGACGACGTATTCGTGGCGAGTACGTTTCGCGTCACGCCGCCCGGAGGAGGCGCACCGTTCACCATGTCCGTGCTCGGCAGCGACTGCGACGCGCTGTTTGCCCGAGTCGACGTGCTGTCACTGTCATTGGGCCCGAAATCGAGAGCGTTGCCCATCGACGTGCCGTTCGAAACCGCGTCGACGCTCCTGGCGCCTCGGTGGGAGTGGCTCAGCGATGATCACGCCCTCGTCTCAGCCGTACCCGAAGCCGAATGGGGCCAGTTGCTCGCGCGAGCCTCGAAGCGGTGAGCATTCGGCGACCGCTTACGGTTTCGAGTTCTTGTCTTTTTTCGAGAGCGCCACGATGCCGTCTTTTTCGACCATATCGACGCCGACGGTCCGCAACGCCGCGGCCAAGATTTTCGCCAACTGTGCCGGCCCAGCCGCCGCTTCCAGAGGCAAATAAATCGAGAACTTCAGATCGTTGACTTCGGCCGAGAACACGATCGGTTTGCAGAGGGCCTTCGCGAAGATCTGAGCGACGTGGCTGAGATCGGTATCGACCAGATACAGCTCGGTTCGGGCCGAAGCGGGCAAGCACTTTTCGCCGTGCCAAGAGTTCGCAGCGCCAACGCCAGGGACAGGCGCTGGTGCAGGTTCGGCGAGAAGCACAGCAGCCAACAGCAGGGTGAGCATCGGCACGCTTTACGCCACCGCGGCGCTGCGTCGAGGCCCGAATCAGCGAGCGACCGTGGTGCTCAGCGACAGTCGAGTAGACCTGACGCGCCGTAGGCCACGACGGCCTGGCTGCGCCGACCGACGGCGTGCTAGCGGCGGCCCGCATGAACCGTTCGCTCTCTGTCACCGTGTGCCTCGCTCTCGCCGCTGCGTTCGTTGCCTGTGGCAATGAGGCCCCTGCTTCAGGTCAAGACTCGACCACTTCGAGCGATGAAGCCGTTCGCATCAAGATTCACCCCAAGGGTGGCAACGGCCTCTTCAAGCTCCTGGCGCCCGACTTCGATTGGGTCGATGGCGGCACCTCACCCTTCTTGGGCACCTTTCGAATCAACAACACCCCGATTCAGCCCGGGGGCACGCTCGAGCTCGCGCAGAACGCGTACACCCTGCAGTCAGATGCCACCTCCGCGGGCCGCAATCTCACCTCGCTGTCGCAAGCGGTGAGCGTGGGCGTCGATGCGGGAGTGACCACCTCGCTCAAGCTCGGCGGTTTGACCGTTCGATACGATGCGCCCTTGAGCATGGGTGTCAGCACGCTGCAGGTGCAGACGGAGACCTCGTCGACCTCGCTGGTCGTTTCTCCCGATTGGGCCGGCAACCCGTTGGGCGCCCGGTTTTTGGTCGCTCCGACGAAGGTGTACCTGAACGCGCAATATGGGTCGAATCGCTACGCGGTCGACATCGCGAGCGGAGCGTTGAGCGAGATCGTGCTGCCGACGATGCGCATCAACCTTTCGATGGACAGCTACGACTCGAGCTTCCCCGACCCGACGACCTCGTGCTTCGTGCCTGCCGCGATTCGACTCTACGTCTCTGGGTCGGGCACGAACGATCGCACCACGCCGCTTCGACGCGCGAACGGTGCGCCGATGGCTTCTCCCGTCATCATCCCCGGTGGGAGCGCGGCCGGCATCTCGTATCTGATGCTCGGCGGGGGCGTCGCGTTGGAGTGGCTGGCGGCCTCCCATGGCGACATTTCGTTCACGTACAACCGCCTCGAGGTCGACGACGTCGAGATCACCCAGAGCAACGGGTCGACCGTTTCGACGCGCGGCACGTGGAATGTCTCGCAGCGCCTGTCGAATGGCACCTATGTCTCGCTCAACTGCACCTACCCGACCCACACCGGCATCGACCTGCCGAACGGGTCGTACCGCGTGGTGGCGAGCGCCGCTTCGGGCAGCGGCACGGTGTCGCAGACGACGGACATCTCGTTTCCGTAACGGCGTCACGCCGCGATGGTCTTCGAGTCGCCGGTCAAGGCCCCACCCTTTGCGAGAAACATCGTGCCGTAGCAAAGCTCAGTGAGCATGAACGGAGACCGGCCTCGACGGTCGGCCCGGCGATGGGCAGGGCCGGAGCGCTGGAGTCATCCCCTTGGGTCACCGGGCGCCTGGCGTCATCCCCGAAGCATCCACCACGTCCCAGTGCTCGACGATGCGGCCCTGCTCGAGCCGGTGAATCTCGGCAGTCCTCAGGGTGACCGGCCCGTTGGTCGCTGGAGCGCCGAACAGCGGGCCCCGCTGCGTCCCCTTCCACGTCATGAAGGCGAAGACGCGGTCGCCTTCGGCGAGCAGGTGGTCGAGCGTCACGACCAGGTCTGGTACCGCCGTCGTCACCGCCCGGTAGAAGTCATGCACGCCCTGCCGACCCGGCTTCGCGAACGGGCTGTGCTGCACGTAATCTTCTGAGAAATAGCGGTCGATCGCGTCTTCGTTGCGCCCGCTCCAAAGCTCGAGGGTGAGCACTTTGAGCAGGTGTTTGTTGCGCTCGCGTTCGTCTGGCCGCCCCCGCTCGAGCTCGTTGGCCACCGGAGCGCCGACCCCTGGCGGTAGAAACGAGACGTCTGGCTCGTAGCTGTGCTGGGTGAGCCGCCAACGGCCTTCTCGCTTCACCAGCTGCGAGCGACAATGGGCGGTCGCGATGACCTCGGGCTTGCCGGAGGTCGGCAACACCACCATGTAGTTCGACGCGACAGCCTTCTCGCCCTGCACATCTGCGTAGACGTTGGTCGCGAGATGCCGGGTCTGCACCACGTGCCAGAGATGAAGGCCCGGAGCTCGGCCATGCCTTCAGCGCGCACGTGGCCGGAGTTGTAGACGCCCTCGGGCGCCCAGAGGCCGAGCCACCCCTCCACGTCAGAGGCATCGACGAAGGTGTAGTACCGGTTGAAGAGCTCAGCGATCTCGGCGGCGTCATCTCGTGTCGTCATCACGGCGAAATACGCACCAAGGCGCGCTCAGACAATGCGCCCAGCGTGTGACGAACTGTCTACCTGTGCCTGCCCCCACCGTCGACCCCCGTGACTTGATTCTCTTCTCGGCCGTGGTTCGCGATGGCGGTTTCTCGGCGGCTGCGCGAGGTCTAGGCCTGAGCAAGCAGGCGGTGAGCGAACGCATCGGCCGGCTCGAGGCGGGGCTCGGCGTGCGGCTGTTCACGCTGACCGTCTCATGCCCCGTGGTCTTCGGCCGGCGGGTGCTGGTGCCGGTGTGCGTGACGCTGCGAGCGCGGTACCCGTCACTGCACATCGAGGCACGGCTGTCAGACCGGCAGGTGCGCCTGATTGAAGAAGGCTTCGACGTCGTCGTTCGGGTCGGCGCCCTCGAAGACTCAACCCTCCAAGTCAAGCGCCTCGGCTCGGTCAGAACGGTGCTCGTGGCGAGCCGCGCCTTCGTCAAAGCACATGGGCCGCCTCGAAACGCGACGGCGCTCGAGGCCGCACCGTGCCTGACCGCCCGACGTGACGACCGGTGGCGCGTACGCGGGCAGCTCGTGACCCCGCGCGCCGTGCTGACCATCGATGACCTCGAGGCGCTCGCAGACGCCGCCCTTCACGGGCTGGGCATCGCGCGCCTCCCAGAGCCACTCTGCGAGGCCGAGCTGCGGTCGGGGCGCTTGGTCGAGCTACTCAAAGACACTCAGGCCGAGCAGGCGCAGGTGCACGCGCTGCTGGCGCCAGGCCGATACCGGCCGCCGAAGGTACGGGTGTTTCTCGATGCCCTCAGCGCAGCGCTCGCGTGAAGCCATAACGACCAAAGCGTCACTCGCTGCGAACCGCGGAGTACAGGCCGCTGTCGGCGAACGAGGTCCACGCGATGTGCACTTGGCCGTTCGCCGCAACTGCAATGGCTGGCGTGTTTGCGGGCATGTCGCGGGAGACGATTTCGGTGACCCAGCTGCCGCTCCGATTGGTCGAGTACCGCAACGAGGTCGCCGCGTTGACCGCGACATGCACGAAGCCCTTCGCATCGGTCGCCACCGCCACATCGGCGATGTAAAGCCCTGCGAGCGGCACGGTCTCTTGGGTCGTACCATTCGAGACGACGAACCCTGGGCCTTTGAGCCCCCACGCGACCACTGGCGCCGAGTCTGGTTTGACCGCCAACGTCGGCAGATAGGTGGCTGACAGGGCCTGATGCGACCACTCCGACCCGACCCGGCGCGAGAGGGTGGCGCTGGTGCCTTGATCGGTGAGCACCCAGATCGAATGATCGGCTGCGACCACGACCGACGCGCCCTTCGAGGGGCCGGTCACTTTCTCCGAGACCCAGGCAGTGCTCGAGCGGGTGAACAACTTCGTCTCGAGACCCACCCGGCCCACGGCCAGGGTTTGGGTCGCGGTGGCGTCAATGCCGAAGGGGTCGGTGTCTCCATCGCTGACGATGACCGAGCCGGGCGTGCCTACGGTCTCCAAGGCAATCCACCATTGGGCGCCTGAGGCCCTTCGGCCCAGCACGAGGAGCTCTCCGGTGGGCGCAAAGCCAATGGCCGCAGGGCGTTCGACGGTCAGCGGCACCTTCGCGCCATTGACCCAGGCCTGGCTGGAAAACGCCTCGTCGACCCAGGCGAGTGCCGGTGCGCCCGAGGCACTGAGCGTGAGGAGCGGCGACGAGACCACCTTGTTGACGACCTTCGCGATTGTCCACGCGGGTACGCACAGCCCGTTGCGGAGCAGGTAGGCCGACTTGCAGCTGAGCGCCACACACGCGTTGCCTTCGCACCCGGTGAGCTGAACGCCGTCACTGGGGCAGGCGACGCACGCCGTACCGCACGCCCTCGCGCCCGCCTGATCGCACCGAGAGCCGCAGCCAGTCGAATCGCAGGTCGCCACGCCGCCCAGCGGAGCCGCGCACACGGCGCAGGTCTCGCCGCACGAGTTGACCGTGTTCATCACGCACGCGTCTGCGCACCGATGGGAGCCCGCGATGCAGGCCGAATCGCACCCGCCCGTCGCACTGCAGGTGCTGACCGCGTTGACCGGCGCGACACACGCCAGGCATTGATCGCCGCATTGGGTTCGACCCTGTTCGCAGCGGCACTGGTGTTGGCCGAGGTCGCAGTACCCATTGGCGTCGCACTCACCGTTCACCGTACAGCCGGCCTTGCACTTGCCGGTGATGGGCTCGCAGAACGTCTTCGAGGGGCACACCGCGCCGGTGACCCGGCAGTCGGTGGGGGCGGCGGCACAGGTTGAGCTCGAGCACACGGCCGAGTCAGCGCACGAGTGCCCGCATTCGCCGCAGTTCTGTGCGTCGCTCGACGTCTCAACGCACCGTTGACCGCATCGCACCTGCATGGCCGGGCATGCGCCTTCGCCCGCGTCTGTCGTCGCAGGCCCGGAGTGGGGCGAGCCGACGCACCCAGCCACCAACGCCAGCAAGAATGGCCGGAGCAACTTCATTTTTTCTTCTCGTGGCCGGCAGGTTGCGGAGCGACGGTCGCCTCGAGGTACGACGCAATCTCGGTGGCTCGCGCATCGCGCAGCGTGAGGTCACCGGCCCGCGTGCCGTCGACGTAGGCCTTGGTGGCCTCGAGTGTTTTCTTCATCACCGCAGGCGTTATCGTGCCCTTGCCGCCGGGGCTCTCGTCTTCGAGGCCGAGGTCACCGACCTGGGCGAACGTCGGCGAGAGCTTCTTCAAGCTCGCGTTGAGCAAGTCGACGGCCAACTGAAAGCTTCGCAAGGTCTCGGCATCACCTTCGCCCAGAGGCTTGTCTGCCTCGAGCGCGGGGGCGATCAAGTGGAGCATCGCCGAGGCCTTCTGCGCCCACGACGAGGCGTTGCCGGCGGCGTCGATGCGGCCCGTCAGGGTGCGAAGGGTCGGGTCGGTACCGGCGCACTCCGCGATGGCCAGACGCTTGAGGTCTTCGCGTGACTCGCCGAGGGCGGCCCGCGCGTCGTCGAAGCGTTGCTGCGCTCCATCGAGGCGCGACCGGGCCGCTTGGAGTGCCGCGTCAGGAGGGCGCCAGGTGCCCTTGCCCTTGGCGGGCTGCGCGTCAGCCAGCGCCTGCTTCGCGGCCTCGAGCTCGGTGGTCGCAATGGCGAAGGTCGTCTTGGCGGTGAGGGCCGGGCGGAGCGAGAACGAAAAGACCCGCTTCACTTCATCACTGACCGTCACCCCCGGCGACATCGGAGCGGCTGTCTGCGCGGGCCGCTGCGGTGCTTGCGTTTCATCTGGATACCGCGTGTTTCGTGGGTCGGTCGCGCGCTTCGGTCCAACTTCGGCCATGACTTCTCCTCGTGCGCGTTTTAGCAGGACGCCTGGCGAAGAAAATGGGGCTCGCTGGGTTGGCGCCTGGAGTGACCACGGCTGTCGCGCAGGGTCTGTGCGTCAACGGAGCGCTGCCTCGAAGGCCGCTTCGAGTTGAGCATCGCGCCCGGCGGCGAGGTCGGC
>JANLPS010000075.1:0-2715 GCA_031367385.1 Archangium sp.
CGCGCCCATCGTCAATGGCGTCTTCGAGGGCTCGGTCTTCGTCGGCACCGCCGTCGTCTGCCAGATTGGCCAATCGTGCGACAAGAACAAGACCGCGCCGTTGCTGGCGGTGTGGCACGACGACTCACTGGTCGCGTCGATCAAGCTCGACTCCGAGTGCAGCAGCCCCGCGCTCACCGACCACCGCCTGTTGTTTTCAATCGCCACCGGCGTACCCAAGACCCGCTCGCTCGACTTGAAGGAGCTCTACAAAGCGGCTTCTGACAAATTGGCCTCGGGTGATTTCGTGGCCGCGCGCGACCAATTTCAGCGGGTGCTCTCGCAAGACGACCCCACCTTCGCACTCGGAGCCCGCATCGGCCTCGGCGTGGCCCAGGTGAACTTGAAAGACTACGGCGCGGCGATCGAGAACCTCGAGAAGGCGACCGCGTTGGCCCAGCGAATCAACGCGCGAGACGTCGCCGCTGAAGCGTCGTTCAACCTGGCCTGTGCGCAGGCGCAGATGGGGCACAAGAAAGAGGCGCTGGGGGCGGTGCGGCAGGCGGTGACCTGGGGCAAGCCCGGCCAGTACGCCGATGCGCTCGAACGCGACGATGACCTCTCGTCGCTGCGGCAAGACGAAGAATTTCGCAAGTTGGTGGCGCAGGCGAGGGTGCAACGCGATTCTCATCGACGGTCGACCAAGTGACCCTCGAGCAGCTCGGCGGCTACGAGATGATTCGCTTGCTCGGCAAGGGCGGTATGGCCGAGGTGTTCTTGGTGCGGGCCACCACCGGGCGCTTCGAGGGGCGTGAGCTGGCGCTCAAGCGGTTGCTGCCTGCCCTGCAGCAAGACGCCGACGCGGTGAAGCTGTTCGCGGCCGAGGCCGAGCTCTCTCGCAACCTGCACCACTCGCACATCGTCGAGGTCTACGACGTCGGTCACGAGCAGAACTCCGAGTTCATGGTGATGGAGTTCATCGACGGGCGCGACGTGGGCCTGATTGTCAAGCGGTGCCGCCAGCGCAAGGTGCTCTGGCCAATCGATTTCGCGGTGTACCTGACCAAGACGCTGCTCGACGCGCTGGGCTATGCCCATGCCGCCACTGGCCCCGATGGGCGCCCGCTGGGCGTGATTCACTGCGACGTCTCGCCGTCGAACTTCTTCGTCTCACGAACCGGTGACTTGAAGCTCGGCGACTTCGGCGTGGCGCGCTCGCTGATCGAAGGCGGCACCGAGCACGTGATGGGCAAGCCGTATTACTTGTCGCCCGAAGCGCTCGAGGGGCACCTCTCGACCGACGTCGATTTGTGGGCGGTGGCGGTGACGCTCTACGAGCTGCTCACCTTGCAGCGGCCCTTTCAGGGCAAGACCCCCGACGAGGTGTTCGACGCGATCAGGCACTCCCGGTACGCGCCGGTCAGCCAGCTGCGGCCCGAGGTGCCGGCGGTGATTGATGGGCTGCTGGCACGGGCCTTCGACGTCGACCCGGCGCACCGGTACGCGAACGCGGCTGAGTTCGCCAACGCGCTGATGCCGCTGTTCGACGAGCGAGTCGGCACGCCGTTGGCGATTTCGTCAATCGTTCGGGGGCTGTTCGGCACCGCCGACTGACCTTCAGGTCAGTGCTTGAAGCTCGCCGCATCGACCACGAACCGGTAGCGCACGTCGCTTTTCAACACCCGCTCGTAAGCCTCGTTGATCTGCGAGGCCTTGATGAGCTCGATGTCAGAGACGATGTTCTTCTCGGCGCAGAAGTCGAGCATCTCCTGGGTCTCGCGAATGCCGCCGATGCTCGAGCCGGTCAACCGCCGGTTGCAATCAATCAGCACCGAGGCCGACACCTCACTCGGCTTCGGAGGCACACCCACCAACGCCATCGTGCCGAACGGGCGCAGCAGCTTGAGGTACTGGTTGTAGTCGTGCTGGGCCGAGATGGTGTTGATGATCAGATCGAAGTGTTTCTTCAGCTTCCTGAACGTCGCGGGCTCCGAGGTCAGCTCGAAGGCATGGGCCCCCAGCCGCGTCGCGTCGGCCTGCTTCGACTTCGAAGTGCTGAGCATCGTCACCTCGGCGCCCATCGCGTTGGCGAGCTTGACCGCCATGTGCCCCAGCCCGCCCAGCCCGACGACGCCGACCCGCATGCCGGCTTTGCAGTTCCATTCGCGGAGCGGCGAGTAGGTCGTGATGCCCGCGCAGAGCAGCGGCGCCGCGCCCGCCGGGTCGAGTGATGACGGCACCTTCAACGCGAAGTGCTCGGTGACGACAACCTGCGTGGAGTACCCGCCGGAGGTCGGGGTCTTCCGGTCCATCTCCGTGCTGTTGTAGGTGAAGGCGGGGCCCTGGTCGCAAAACTGCTCGTGGCTGGTGCCGCACGACTCGCACTTGCGGCACGAATCGACCATGCAGCCGACGCCGGCCATGTCGCCGACTTTCAGCTTGGTGACCTGGCCGCCGACCTTCGACACCCGGCCGATGATCTCGTGGCCCGGCACCATGGGAAATTTCGAGTTGCCCCATTCTCCGCGCGCCTGGTGAATGTCGGAGTGGCAGATGCCAGAGAACAGCACCTCGATCTGAACGTCGAGCGGCCCCACCTCTCGACGCTCGATGGTCGTCGGAGCGAGAGGCTGATTCGCGGCTGCGGCGGCGTAGGCATGAATGGTCATGGCCGCTCTCTACCGCAAGCTCAGTGCCCTTGAAACGACACCAGGCTGTGCACCGCGACGCCGTGCT
>JANLPS010000086.1:0-7096 GCA_031367385.1 Archangium sp.
CTGCGAAGGCGCCGAGCCGCCCGAAGATTCGACATCGCGCCAACCCCAACCAAGGTCGCCTGCCACCCCTACCGCCCGCCCGACACCACACCTGCGGCACTCACCGACATCGTGCAACGGCGACCGTAGACAGACCGAACCTCGCCGCGCGAAGGCGCGGCGAGGTGGAGCGCTGCGCGCACTCAAAAAGGAAGGAGCGCGCCAGGCCGAAACCCATTCACCAGCTTTCCGCTTAGCTGCAGCCCCTCTGGGGCACGCCGTCGAACTCGGGCCCGTCATGCTCCTTCCCCGGCCGATTCAACGGCTGTGTCACCTTGGCTCCGCTCGAGTTGCACTTGGCCTTACGGCCACCCTTTCAGGGCTCGCTGGGTGACGACGCTTCGCGTCCCCCGAGGGACAGCCTGACGGCCTGCTTCAGGAGGAAATGAGAGCGCCACACACGACGCCTCAGCGACTCGAATCCATCGAGCGTCAACCAACTGGAGCAGTCATGAGCAACGAAACCAAGTCAGCCGAAACCACCAACGTCACCGAAGCCACCTACGTCTCCGGGACGCGACTCGACGTCTACAGCATCAAGAGCAGCACGCGAGGTGCCCAAGTCTGGATTCGGGCTGGGAGTGCATTCGTCAATCGCGATGGCTCCATCAACCTCTACCTCGACGTGTTGCCGCTTGACGGGAAGCTTCACGTCCGACGCACCGCGAAGACGACGGGCTCTGAGGGGAAAGACGGCACCAACAACGAGAGCAGCAACTGAGCCGCAGGGGCTTCGGGTGGCAGCCGTACGCCGCCCGTTGCCTCACCCTTCGAAAGGCACCCAAATGAAAGCGAATATCGACGCAGTGAAGGCGAAGGTTGCGAAGGCCCAAGAGCAGCTCGAGGCGAAGCTGGCAGCGCTTCAAACCTCTGACGACTGGAAAGCCCAGCTCGAGAGGATGGCCATTCTCGGAGCGACGAGCATCAACCGGTATTATGCCGAGCACCGGATTATGCCGGGTAACCGGCGGAGGCCTCAGTTCCCCGAGGGGAGGGGCGTCCTGCAGCTGGAAAGCTCGCGGCATTAGACGCCGTTGCACCGGAGTGAAATCGACCGGCTCTTCTGTGCGTAGGTCGCATTCCAATACGGAGGACGGCATGCTTGAGGACTACTTCGCGTCGCTGGAGCAGATGGAAAAGATGCGGGTGGGGTGCCTCGGCAGGTTCCTCGATGCGTTCAGCGATCAGCTCCTCGCCCAGGGGTACTACCCGGCGAATGGGCAGATGAAGCTTCGATGTGCCGCGGCTTTCGATGTCTGGCTACGTAGAGCTGGGACGCCGCTGTCTAAGGTCGACGACGACACCGGGCGACGCTTTCTCCAGTCGCGTCGCCGAAATGGTCGCCTTTGTTGTGGTGACGGTCGAACGATTCGAGATCTGCTTTCGCACCTCCGAAGGTGTTCTGCGATTCCCCAAGTGCCGACGAAGGTCGACCGCACGGCGACCGCGAGGGTCACACGCGCGTTCGAGGTGTACCTGCGGGACGAGCGGGGAGCGGTTGCGTCGACGATCTCTGCCTACCTCGCCATCGTCCGGGGATTTTTGCGGGAGCGCTTTGGCCTCAGAAGAGTTGTCCTTGGTGACCTGCGTCCGATGGATGTGGCGAGGTGGATATCGAGGCACAGCCGCGGTCGGACAGGGACAAACGGAAAGTGGCGACTCCCAGCGCTCCGCTGCTTCTTCAGGTTCCTCCGGGTAATTGGCGAAACGCGGTCCGACCTGTCGTCGTCAATCTTCGCACCGGCGAAGTGGCGCCTCGCCGGCCTGCCGCGCTCAATTGCACCCGACCAGGTCGCCCGGGTGCTTCGGTCTTGCGACGCCTCGACGGCGGCGGGCGCTCGCGACTATGCGGCGATTCTTCTTCTCACTCGATTGGGCCTCCGCGCCCATGAAGTGGTGGCGCTTCGACTCGATGATGTTCGCTGGACCGAGGGTCAGATCGTCGTCCACGGCAAGGGACCACGGGAGGATCGCCTGCCCCTGCCGCCCGATGTCGGCAGGGCCTTGGTAAGGTATCTGCGCCGGGGTCGGCCTACCACCACCGCCGTTCGCGAAGTATTTCTGTGCGCGAGGCCTCCTCACCGAAAGCTGAAGGGTTCGTCGACCTTGTGCTCAGTCGTGCGGCGTGCGTTCGAGCGTGCCGGCGTCAACGTTCCGATTGGAGCCTGCCACGTCCTGCGACACACGCTCGCAACCTCCATGCTCCGGGCGGGCTCCTCGCTGCCGGAGATCGGGCGGGTGCTTCGCCACCGCAGCCCGGAAACGACAGCCATCTACGCCAAAGTCGACTTCGATTCTCTTCGCCCGATCGCGCCGGCGTGGCCACGAGCGGGCCGATGACCACCCTCGCGAGCGCCGTCGACGGGTATCTCGAGCTGCGAAGAGGTCTCGGTTTCAAGATGGACGAGCAGGCCCGCTCTCTCCCCAACTTCGTAGCTTTTCTTCGAGAGCGAGGTGCTCATCAAATTACGACCCGACTGGCGCTTAGCTGGGCGGTGCTGCCGACACGTACGACCCGTGGGTACCAGGCGTGTCGCTTGGCGATCGTTCGCGGCTTCGCCCGGTATTGCCACGGCCTCGACCCGCGTAACGAAGTCCCACCAACAGGGCTCCTCTCCCGTTGTTCGACTAGACGCCCGCCATACATCTACACCGAGGATGACGTGCGCCGGCTCACCAGGGTGGCGAGAGCCTTGCCATCGGGGACGGGTCTGCGGGGGCTCACGTACGCGACCCTGTTGTCACTCCTCGCCGTTACCGGGATGAGAATCGGCGAAGCCGTCGGCCTGGATCTCGCTGATGTCGATCTGGCTCGTGCGCTGCTCACAGTCAGAGGAGCGAAGTTCGGAAAGTCTCGCTTCATCCCACTGCATTCGTCGTCCGTCTTGGCGCTTCGCGCCTACCTAGAAACTCGATCGCGAGCTCGCCACCGCTCGTGCCCTGCGTTCCTTGTCTCCGAATCCGGAGCCCGGCTTTCGGTCAAAACGATCCACTGGACGTTCAAGGGTCTTCTTTGCAGCGCGGGCGTCCGTGCCCCAAGGGATCAAAGGCGCCCACGCCTCCACGACTTCCGGCATCGCATGGCTGTGAACACGCTGATTGCCTGGTACCGAAATGGCGAGGACGTCGACGCCCACATCCCGGAACTCTCCACCTACCTCGGGCACGTGAAGGTGGCTGACACGTACTGGTATCTCTCGGCGGTGCCCGAGTTGTTGGGCCTGGCGGCAGATCGGGCCGAAGCGCGGCAAGCTCGGGAGCGTCGCCCATGAGCGGCTCACCGGGTCTCGCCGCACTGCTTGAGAGCTTCTTCACGGAGCGCCTGCTTCGCCAGAGACGCGCGAGCCCTCAAACGGTCGCGAGCTATCGCGACACGTTTCGGCTGCTGCTTCGGTTCGCCCGAGACCGGCTCGGCAAGGCGCCCAGCATGCTGGGCGTCGCCGACCTCGACGCTCCTCTCGTCGCGGGTTTTCTCGCTCACCTCGAAAGGGACCGCGGGAACAGCATTCGGACCCGGAACACGCGCTTGGCGGCGATTCACTCGTTCTTCCAGTACATCGCGCTGGAGGATCCAGCCCACAGTGCGGTCATCCAGCGCGTGCTGGCGGTCCCGACCAAGCGGTGCAGTCGACGCCCGGTAGGATTTCTGAGCCGGGCGGAAATGGAAGCGCTTCTCGCGGCACCTGATGTCAGCTCCTTTGCGGGGCGGCGAGACCAGACCCTGCTGCACGTCGCACTTCAGACCGGCCTGCGCGTTTCTGAGTTGGTCGGCCTGAAATGCCAGGACGTCGCGTTCGGCCCCGGCGCTCACGTGCGCTGCGAAGGCAAGGGCCGAAAAGAGCGCTGCACTCCGCTCCGAAAGGATGCCCTCACTGCGTTGCGAGAATGGCTCAAAGCATACGGAGCGGGCCCCACCGCTCCCCTGTTCCCCAACGCTCGGGGCGGGGTCATGAGCCGAGACGGAGTCGAGTACCTGCTGAAGAAACACCTGGAGACGGCGCGACGGTCGTGCGCGTCACTTCGAGGAAGAAGGATCTCGCCGCACGTCCTCAGGCATTCGGCTGCGATGGACCTCCTTCACAGCGGGGTCGACTGCTCCACCATCGCGCTTTGGCTCGGCCACGAGTCCATCGAGACGACGCACATCTATCTCGACGCCAGCGTGGAGTTGAAGGAGCGAGTTCTGACCAAGACGACACCCCTCGGCGTTCGAGCCGGGCGATTTCGCCCGAGCGATCGACTCCTGGCGTTCCTCGACGCGCTTTGACCAACGCTTGCGTGAACGTAACCGTACGACGGCGGGCGTCTTGAACGTGATCTCAGGCGAGCGACTCTCGCGGAATGCGACGAGCTGGCGGTGACTAATAGAAGAAGTTGATTTCGGACTTTGAGACCGATGTGCAATCGCAGAAGGACTTTGCGGCGATTCACGACGTCTCTGTGTGCTTCAGCGCTCAGAGGAGGCATCAAGAGCGCCGCGGCGTTTGCGGAGGGCCTCCTTCGCTGGTATTCGCGAAGCGATGGGCAGCAATTTCGCGAACATTCGAGTGAAAGTCGGCACGAAGGGATCATCGGCGGCGGTTCGCGCCTGCGTCGAGCGGTTCTGGGCTGGACGCGGAGCCCGCCGCGTCGCCTATCGATTCGAGCCTGAGCCTGATCCGGTCGCGGGTGAGGTCTGTCTTGCAGTGACGCCGGTCGAGCATGGCTGGGTCGGGGTCATGAGCTCGGTGGGCGATGCGAACGGCGAGCTCGCAAGCGAGCTCCAGAAAACCCTTCAAGTCGCAGTCGAGCGGCAGGTGTACTCAGACTGGAGTCAGATCTATCTCGAGGAGCGCGTCGGAGGCGGCAAGGTCTCGAAGGGCACCGCCCAGCTCAGTTGGGCCCAATGGAGCTGGGGCGACTTTGCGCAGCTCGAATTGCCGCACTCGTTCACCTTCGTTCTCTTCGCCGGTTGCGACCCCGCGCAGTTGACCACCGCAGACCCCAAAGACCCGATTCCGTATCGCTCGCCTGAGTCGCTTTCGGTCGCAATCCCCGACGTCGCGCGCGCCGCCGCCCAGATGCCCGCCCCAATGAGTGATTGGAAACGGGTGGCCCTGATCGAGCAGATTCGCGGAGTCGGAAAACCGAGCGGCGAGGCCCTCTCGTCCTTCGAGCTCGACAACGCGTTCTTCAAGGCAGGCGCACTGCGCAAGGTGCTCGAGGCCGGAGGGATGCCGGACGGCGTCGTGGTAACGACGCTAGAAGCCGCTGCTTGGCGGGGCGAGCTGCTTCCGATGCTTGAAGAACGCATCGCCTTGATTGTTGCAGACGCGAAAGAACGAGGGCGTAGCGGTGCTGAGTTGATCGAGCGGTATCGGCAACAGCTCGGCTGAAGGGCTCACGGTCGATAGAACGAGAGCTGTCGGTAAGTCGTCCTTGATTCTTCGCTCTTCGGTCACCGTAATATCGCGGGCGTCTTGATGTGTCGATCGCACCGGGCAGTCTGGCCCCATGCGATTCCCAAATGAGTGCGAGTGGTTGAGCTTGGTTGCTGAGTTTCCGACGACTGGACTCACAGTGAAGGAGTTCGTGGCCAAGCACGACGTTTCGAAAAAATACATTCAAGTGTTGGACTCCGAGCGTCATGTCTCGCAGCTCGCGTCGTCGGTGGGTGCTGTGAAAGGGTAACCGCACGAGCGCGGGCGTCTTGATGGGCGCGCAGATCTCGGCCAGCGGGTGAAGCCCGCGGTACTCAGGCGGTTATCGGCGCGTCGAGTTAGGCCGGTGGACCGGTCCAATTGTGCGGAAGCAGCTCGTCGATGCGTGAGTTCGGGTGCTCGTGAATTCGGACGAGCACGTCCTTGAGGTACTCAGTCGGATTGACCTTGTTCGCTTCGCAGGTTGCGACCAGCGAGTAGAGACCGGCGAGTTTGTTCCCCGCCTCGTCGTTGCCGACGAAGAGGAAGCTCGGCCACGTAGCGCGTGTCGGTGCCAACGGCGAAGCGCAGAACGAGGCCGTGTCGAACGACCTCGATGAGGCCGTTGTCGAGCTGCTGCCCCCGCGCTTTCAGCGCGGGCGAGGCTACCACCGTGACGGGCAGAAACTTTGTCTCTGAAACGGACTCGGAACGGAGCTGCTTGGACTTTCTGTAAATCCAATATTGGGCCGTGTTGAACGAGACGTCGTGCTCGAGGACGAACTCTTTCAGCGTCATCTTTCCGGTCCGAAATTCATCGACCAACTTCAACCATTCACTCGGTGTGGGGAATCGCATGAGCACAGCCTGCTCTCTGCGATCAGCCCTTCAAGACGCCCGCGTCCGTACGGTTACGCGTGAACGGCGCGTGGATCTTCCAGACCACCCGGGATTATGCCGAGCGCGCCGGCCTCCTAACCGCCGACCGAAATCGAGCGCACGGCATAATCCGGTGCTCGGCATAATACCGGTTGATGCTGGTCGGCCCCAGGAGGGCCATGCGCTCGAGCATCCGAGCCCAGTCGTCCGAGGTTTGAAGCTCTGCCAGCTTCGTTTCGAGCTGCTCCTGGGCCTTCGCAACCTTCGCTTTCACTGCGTCGATATTGGATTTCATGTCGGTGCCTTTCGAAGGGTGAGGCAACGGGCGGCGTGCGGCTGCCACCCGAAGCCTCTGGCGTGTCAGTTGCTGCTCCCGTTGGTGGTGGCGTCTTTCCCCTCAGAGCCCGTCGTCTTCAGTGCGCGTCGGATGTGGAGCTTTCCGTCCAGCGGCAACACGTCGAGATAGAGGTTGATGCTGCCGTCGCGGTTGACCCATGCACTCCCTGCGCGAATCCAGACCTGGGCGCCCCGCACGGTGCTCTTGACGCTGAAGGCCTCGAGTCGAGTGCCTGGGATGTAGGTATTCGCTTCGATGACGTTGGTGGCTTCGGCTGACTTGGTTTCGTTGCTCATGGCTGCTCCGGTTGGTTGCCGCTCGAGAGGTTCGAGCTGCGAGAGGCGTGGTGTGTGGCGCTCTCATTTCCTCCTGAAGCAGGCCGTCAGGCTGTCCTGTGGGGACGCGAAGCGTCGTCGCCTCAGCGAGCCCGGAACGGGTGGCC
>JANLPS010000064.1:0-11812 GCA_031367385.1 Archangium sp.
TGACCTTGGTGGCGTACCTCGAGTGGGTGCCCGACCTGATCCCCGCGGCGTTCGGGGGCGGCCCGCGCAGCACCAGCAGTGACGCCCTGCTCCTCACCCGGGCATTCTTTCTGACCGTCGCGCTCTTCTGGGCCACGGTCATCGGCTGGGTCATGCGCCGCGCCTATCAATCGGCGATTCGCCTCGCGCTCGGCGCCCGCGACGACGTGCTGCGCATGCATGAAGACTCGACCCAGACCTTGACCACGCTCGCCGCCGAAATCGCTCACGAGCTCAAGAACCCATTGGCCAGCGTCAAGGGCCTCGCCGCGCTGGTCGACCGTGAGGCCGTCGGCAAAGAGAAAGAACGCCTCGGCGTGCTGCGACGCGAGGTCGATCGCATGCAAGACATTCTCGAGTCGTTCTTGAACTTCTCGCGGCCGCTGGTGCCGCTGGCGCTGGCGCCGGTACGGCTGAGCGAGGTGGTCGACCACGTCGTCGCGCTCTACGAAGGCGTCGCGCGTGAGCGAGGCATCGAGCTTCGTACTGCTGCACAGCCTGAGCTCGCGGTCAGCGCCGATGAACGAAAACTCAAGCAGGTGCTGATCAACCTGGTGCAGAACGCGCTCGACGTGACTCCGCCGCAAGGGGCGGTCGACCTGATCAGCGCCCGCGATGGCACCGGTGCGAAGATTAGCGTGATGGACCGGGGGCCTGGCCTCAGCGACCCCGAGCGGGCCTTCGACCCCGGAGTCACCTCGAAGAAGACAGGCAGCGGGTTGGGGCTCACGGTCGCGCGCTTGATTGCCCGGCAGCACGGCGGTGACCTTCAGCTGCTGCCACGGGTCGATGGTGGCACGGTGGCCGAGCTGACCTTGCCAGCGGGGCCTCCAGTATGAGCGGCTCGGTGTTGGTGGTCGACGATGACGATGGCGTGCGTTTCATGCTGCGCGAGCTGCTCGAAGAAGAAGGCCTTCGCGTCGCAGAGGCGGCTGACGGTCTGCGGGCGCTCGAGGTCTTGGCGCAGACCCCGTACGACCTGGTGGTGAGCGACCTGCGAATGCCGAAGCTCGATGGGCTGGGGCTGCTGTCGCGAATTCAGCAACTGCCCGAGCCTCGGCCACAAGTCATCGTCATCACCGCGCATGGCAGTGAGCGCCACGCGGTCGAGGCGATGAAGCTCGGAGCGCTCGACTACTTTCGCAAACCCTTCGACGTCGACGCGGTGCTGCCAGTGGTTCGCCGGGCGCTGGGCTCGGTCAAATTGGCGCGAGAGAACACCCGACTGCACGGCGAAGTGACGCTGCTGCGAAGCCTGGTCTTCGTCTCGGCCGCGATGTCGAGGCTGGCCGAGCTCGTCACCCGGGTCGCTCCGCGTGACGTGACCGTGCTGATCACCGGCGAGAGCGGCACTGGCAAAGAGCGAATCGCCGAGGCGTTGGTGCGGGCCTCGAAGCGGGCCGACACGCCGTTCGTGCGCTTCAACTGCGCGGCGCTCACCGAAGAGCTCGCCGAGGCCGAGCTGTTCGGGCACTCGAAAGGGGCGTTCACTGGCGCGACCAGGGCCAGGCCCGGCCTGTTTCGCGAGGCCGATGGAGGCACGCTGTTCCTCGACGAGGTCGGCGAGCTGGGCGCGGCGGTGCAGGCGAAGCTGCTGCGGGTGTTGCAAGAGGGCGAGGTGCGGCCGGTTGGCGAAGAGAAGTCGATCAAGGTCGACGTGCGCCTGTTGGCGGCCACGCATCGCGACCTCACGGCCGAGGTGAAAGCCGGGCGCTTTCGCGAAGACCTGCTCTACCGCTTGAAGGTGGTGCACCTCCACGTGCCGGCGTTGCGCGAGCGGCCTGAAGACATCGCCGTATTGGCGCGGCACTTCTTCGCGCGAGCCTCGAGATCATTCGGAGTGCCTGCCATCGCGCCGACCCCCGCGCACCTCGAGCGGCTGGTGGCGTGGCCATGGCCTGGCAACGTGCGCGAGCTCGAGAACGTCATCGAAGGAGCGATCGCCCTCTCAGCCGATGGCACGGTCGACCTGGCGATGCTGCCCAGCGAAGTCAGCAGCGCCGAGCCTGCCCACGCCGGGCTCAAAGAGAAGGTCGAAGCGCTCGAGCGGGGCCTTATCTTCGCAGCGATGGACGCAGCGAAGGGCAATGTCTCCGAGGCGGCAAGGCAGCTCAGAATCGGCCGAGCCACCCTTCACGACAAGCTCGCCAAGTACCCCCGCTCGCCCTGAGCGAAGTCGAAGGGTCCCGGCCCTACTCGCTCACACGAATCGCAAACATGTACCTACCGTACGCGCCGTAGATGCCGCTGACCTTCGACCAGGTGAGGGGTGACCGGGTTGAGCGAGCCGATCGACGTGTTGCCACCCGAGAAGACGACGATCCAGAAAACGAGAACACCTGAGCAGCCGACACCTGGCGCCGCGCGGCGAATCGGCCCAGGCGTGACCACTGGAGTGCACGCACGGTCGCGGTGCTATGACTCGCCGATGCACGGACGCTGGTTGCTGACGATGGTCATCGCGCTCGCTTCGATCAACGCCGTGGCCGGCCGCTGATTGACGACGCGCCTACGCAGGCGCAGCGGGTTCACCTCATCGACGAGGAGCTCAAGGTCGCCCCGACGGGGTGGCCGACCGGTGCGATCATCGGTGCGGTCGCGGGCTATTCGCTGTTCGGCGTCGCAGCCACGGTTGGCCTCTGCATGGCGTACCTGGTGGGGCCCTTAGTCGCTGGCGCTGATCGCCGTGAGCCCGCTCGGGTTCTCGATGGTGCCCCTCGTCGGAGCGCTCGTCGCGACGGTCATCGGCATCGTCGTTCGCCACGAGCGAGCGCACCGCATCGAGGTGCTCGAAGACGAGCGGCGTACCCTGCTCGAGGAGCGGTTCGATCCGGCGATCCCTCCTCCGCAAGTCATGGCGCCATCGAGCTCGATTCGACTCGCCAGCTTCTGAGCGAAGGCCTCACCCGGGCGAACAAATCTCGTCGCTCGCTCATCGCGTTACATCGAGAAGTCTTCGGCACGTTCAAAATCTACACCGGTGATGCCCGCGCCGACGCACGCGTCACGCACGTCTGGGTGAACGATGATGACCTGCGAGTGCTCAGCGGCCCGGAACATGCGAAGGCCATGCAGGGCGGCGTCTGCGAGCACCAGCGAATCGATGAACTCGATGCGGTTGGCGACCGGGTCTCATTGCACCAGCGAGCGCTCCATCTCGAAGCAGGTCACGCGCCCGATGAGATTTGCCAAGGCGTAATCATCGGTACTGGTGCCGTCGGCCGGGTTCTCAACGACCATTGGGTAAAAGTCGAGGTTGGCTACGCCGCACGAGGCGAGGAGCGCCCGCAGGCGCGCCGAGAACACGAGGCCGGTCGTGCCCGGAGCAATCAGGTTGTCAGTGAGAATGCCCGGCGCGTCGGCATCGCGGGCAAGCTGAATCAATGACACCGCCTGCGTCACCCGTTCTCCTTGATCGAATCGCTGGCCCACGCTCGCGATGGCCGCCGGTCGCCCCTCGATACGCGTCTGGTGATCATTGCTGCGTCGGCTGCGCCACACCCAGTGCATTTCAATCACCCTCGACTGTAGAGTCTTACAACACGCCGATTCACCGGGTCTGACTCGGCACGACACCACCCTCACCGGCCTGTCGAGGCTTCACCCCTCACCTCGCCACCCCCGGGCATCGGCACCTCGACGCGTCACCCCTCGCCTCGCCACCCCTGGTACCGGCCCGACGAGGCTTTCCTGAGTGGTTTTGGCAGGTTCGAAATCGATAAATCACCGTGAATATCGCTTTCGGGCCCCCGTCTGACCCCCAGCATTCACACACGCAGTCTCCAAAAGGGGTACCCCATGTCGCGTATCAAAGAGTCGATTTTGCAGGCGGCGATGTTGCTGAACCGAAACGAGCTCACCATTTACAAGCTCGATACCGAGTTCGTCGAAATCAACGCCCGGTTCGGCATCCACTCCGTCGAGCAGCGCGAAGCCCAGCTCCGGGAGCGGCTGATTGATTACGCCCCCGCCGGCCCCCACCTTCTCGAGCTCATCGACGCCCTCAATGAAGCGTCGAACGAGGTCGACCTGGTGCGGCCGACGCCCAGCGGCGTGCCGAAGCTCTCAGAGCCCGTCTACGCCGATCGCAACGTGCTGATGGCCCAGCTCATCGCCTGGGAGATCACCGGCCTGGTGCCCAAAGCCGAGGTCGACCGCATCAAGGCAGGCCAAGGCGTCATCGACGCCGCGCGCGATGTGCTCGCCATCGTCAAGCTCACCTCGAAGTACCCCGTCACCAAGCCGAAGCTGATGAGCACTCCGCAAGAGCTCGCCGAGATGGTCAAGCGCGCCAACGCGTTGCTGGCGCTCGCCAAGAAAGTCGGAGCCCGCAGCCACGCCGCCGAGGCATACCACCAGGCGCTCGAAGTGCAGTCGCGCATCTGGAAGCTCGTGCAGCGGCAGCACGAGGTGCTGTGGATTCATGGCACGCAGGTGTTCGGCCGCGAGGTCGATGAATTCGTGCCTCCACTCGGCTCGCGGGTGGTCGCGAAAAAAGCGGCCGCCGTCGTTCCTCCGAACACCTGAGAGCGGAGGCTCTGCGCAACCGCCGCGACGGGCAAGGGCAGAGTAAGAACCCAATGGTGAGCTCACGCGCCGTCTTGGTACCCGTGTTGCTGTTGACCGTCGGTTGCCTCGGCCGACCGGGCGCGCTCGCTGAGCCTGACGCGGGGCAGCTTGACCTTGCTGACGGCGGGGCGACCGACGCGGGGCCCGACCGCTCATTCGACGCGGGCATTGGGCGCTCGTTCGACGCGGGGTGGCCCGGCTGGCGCACCCGCATGGCCAAGCCCAACACCCTCTACGACATCAGCGACAACACGCTCGGCGAGCTGCACTTCTTCGATGCCGGCGCCCAGATACCGACGCAGTTCGCCAACGCCGACGACGGCTTCGCCGGCAGCGGCGGCGGCATTCTCGGGTACGGCGGCGGAGTGCTCTTTCGCGACCGCGGCCCCTTCGGGGTGATCGCTTTCGGTTCTGGCGGCCACAACTTCGCGGGCAACTACACCGGAGCGCTCGACCTCAACCGCGACCTCGCCCACTACGAGATCTTTCAACCGCCCCTCTACGCCGACCACCCGACTCCGGGCGCTGAGTTCTACTGGAGCCCGACCGACGCCGCGGCGTTGCCTGCGAAGAACCAGTTTCCCCACGTGGCGTTCGACGCGACGAAGTTCGACGGCACCTACCCGGTCGCGATTGGCGGTTGGGTCTACCCGGGGCCGGTCAAATACCTGGAGACCGCGACCAACGTACCCACCGGTCAGTACCGGTACGACCAGCACTTCTACATTCCCAAGCAGTTCACCGGGCTGGGCACTGGAGTCTGGTTCATTCCCGCGAACTTGTTCATCACGCCCGGCTTCATCTATGGCATCGACGGCGCGCTGTGCTCCGACTTCTGGCCTGGCGGCGGCAAGAAGTTCTATTCGCACTATCAGCGCGAAGACACGAAGGCCTGGGGCCGCACCGCTTCTGCAATACCCGCGGGCATGTCGCCGGGCGGGTTCTACCCCGGCTTCTTCGGCGGCTCGGCGGGGTTCTCAGAGAAGCACAAGCTGGTCTTCGTGCCCGCGGGCAGCTCCAACGAGGCCGCGGTCTTCGACCTGAGCAATGGCCTCGAGCAAGGCACCTGGGCGTGGAGGTCATGCGCCCTGAAGTCTCAGTGGCGTGGCCATGCGCTGGGCAAGAGCGCGATGTCGAACGGCCACCCCCGCAATCGCGCCTTCTATGTCTGGTACGGCGTCGACAACACGATCAACGTCGTCGACCTCGATGACCCGACCTACCCGCTGTACGCCGTGCCGCTCCCCGGGTTGCTGGCGGGCCCCTCGAACCTCGGAGAGCGCGCCGGGTTGCACTACGTGCCGAGGCTCGATCGCTTCGTCGCGTTCGGCATCTCGGGGAGCACCGCGTACTGTCAAAAGCTCAAGGTGCCCGATGACCTGTCAGACTTCGCCTCGTACCAGCTCGAGACGGTGGCGCTCGAAGCCGCGCCAGGGGTCGACCTCTCGGGCGCGTACACCCCCTCGGGCCTGGTGCAATACGTCGAGTCGCTCGACGCCTTCGTCGTGCTCTCGCGCGGCTCTCCGGCCAAGGCCTTTCGGGTCGAGTAGGCGTCAGCGCCCGCCGGTCACGGTTCGATAGATGCCGCGCTTGTTCGGAGCGGCATAGATGACACTCGGGGCGGCGCGGCACTGTGAGAGTGAGCTGACCCCGATGTGGCCTCCCTCGGGCAAACCCTTCGAGCGATCTTCACCGCTGGCTGGCCCCGACGAGAACCACACACCTCCATCAGTCGCCGCGACGAACATCGAGACGCCATCGGCTTCGTTGAGCCATGCGCGCTCGGCGTACGGCGTGGCGGAGTCGGTGAACCAACTCGCGCCTCCGTTGGTACTGCGCTGAAGCTTGCCCTTGCGATCGACGCACGCGATGAGATCGGGCGTCGCGGCCACCAGGCTCACGCAGTTGGCGAACGGGTACCCGCTGGCAGTGACGCCGCCCTCCCGCAGGGTCATCACCGCGGTGGTTGACGAGGCCACGACATCGCCGCTGGCTCCGCCGTTTCGGGGGAAGGCGAGGCTGATCACCGCGGCCCCGTTGGTCGAAAGGGTATGGAGAGTGGTGCCGTTTTGGTTCTCGAGCTGTACGCCATTGTAGTTGTCGTCGACGGTGACGGCTCGCATGCCTTGATGGGCCGGGTCGAACGCGACGTGGAGCACGGAGCGCGCCTCGGTCACCATCGACCAGGGCGGCCCGGCGTTCATCGACTCCCACAGCTTGCCCTGGCTGTCTGACGCGAGCAGGTGCTGTGCGTCGAACGGGTCGATGACCAGCGTGTCGGGAAACGAGTTGGTCGGCTTGCCGATGCCGAACCAGGTGAGCCCGCCGTTGCTGGTCTGCAGAATCGCCTCGCCGAAACCACCTTCGAAGTAGATCAACGCGTACGCCACCGTTGGAGAAGCAGGGTCGGCGGAGAGGCTCATCGGCGTGTTCGTGCACAGGCCGCCAGTGGCGAGTTTCCACACGCCGTTCTCGAGGCGCCAGGGGCCTTCGCTCCAGGTGGGGCGGTTGGCTGCCAGGCTGGTGCCCGATGCGGCCAACACCGCGCCCGAGGGCAGGCTCACGAGGGTGAACACGCGCACGAAGAAGCTGTGCGGCAACGAAGGGAGGTACGACCAGCTGTTCGCGTGATCGGTGGAGATCTGCACGTCGGTACCGTCAGACGAATAGAACGTGTCGTTCGGGCCCACCGTGAAGGCGAGGCTGAAGGGCACGCTCATGCGCTGCCAGCTCAGCGACCCCGCATCAGGGAGTGACGGTTGGTACACGCCATCCGCACCGGTGCCTCCGTTGTACCGCAGCAGATATGGCAAGCCCCCGTCTGGCTGAGCCACGAAGCCGCCACCGCTTTGGTAGTTGGCATTGAATGAGCCCGGCGCTCCACTGGAGAGCGCGAGGAAGGTGCCGTTGGGTTGCGTCTGGTAGAACCCTTCGCGCGCCAAGGCGAAGGTGGTCGAGGGCGAGGTGGGGCTCATCCACAAGGCGGTGGCGCTGAAGCCGGTGGCGGCGGTGAACCACGGCACGCTGCCAGTGGCGGTGCCGTTGGCGGTCATCATCACTTTGCCAGTGTTGTTTGCGCCCTCGAAGCTGATGAACAGGTGCTTGGGGTCGAGCGGGTCGATGACCATTGCGAGGGGCACGCCGGGGCCGGTCGGGCCTCCCTTGGCGGCCCACGTTTGGCCTCGGTCGAGCGAGACGAAGAGCGAGAATTGGTACGACTGAATACCGAGCTGCAGGGCACTCGCCGCGTAGACCACTGAGGGGGTGTTGGGCGCGAAGCCGACGAAGAGCATGTCTTCAGTGCCCAGCTCGGGCACCTCGGCCCAGCTGAAGCCACCGTTGACCGAGATGAAGAGGCCTCCGTTGGTCGCCACCAAGAGCCGTTTCTCGTCGGCGGGGTCGACCGCGAACATGCGCACCGCTGCGCCGGCGAGCGCGCTCGAGACTGGGGTCCACCCTCCGTCGGCAGGCGCGGGGCCCGCGTCGATGGTCGGCCACGACGAGACGGGGCCGGCGTCGGTTCCGGCGTCGACTCCTGCGTCGAAGGTCGTGCCTGCGTCGAAGGTCGTGCCAGCGTCGAACGTGGAGCCAGCGTCGAGCGCCGAGCCCGCGTCGATGATGGGCCCCGCATCAGGTGATGCTCCGGCGTCGCGCCCACTGGCCATGCCTGCGTCGCTGGGGGTGCCTGCGTCGACCGGCAGAATGACCCCGCTGTCTCGACCCGGCCCCGCATCGGCGGAGGCGCACACGCCGGGGTTATTCAGACAGAACGCTTCAAAAGCGCGGTCTGCGTCGCCGCAGCCACTGATCGCCAGCACCAGCAGACCCGAGAGGAGCGCGCGCCCTCCGAAGAGTACGGCGCGATGTTCACCAAGCCAAGCGTTTGGGCCTGCCGTCGCGGTCGCCGTCTCTCCAGCACGCGAGACGAGAAGAGCCGATCTGAGAGCGCAGCCCACGGCAAGCGCGCTGCGAACGTCAGCCAACCGTCGGGTTGAAACCGGCGTTGCGGCGGCCGTGAGAGCTCGAGAAACGGCGCTCTTCGTCGGGGCTGAGGGCGAGCGCGAACCCAGGAGCGCCATCTTGAGCGCGCGCCTCACGGAAAGTGCCCCGCGATGCTCAGCCCACCCAGGGTCGGCGCGACCGTCACCGCTGGTGGTTCTTGATTGCTCACGATGCCAACGATCACCGCGGTCACCAAGGCCGCCGCGCCCACCGACATGGCGATCGCGCCCGCAGTCTGAAACGCCTTCTCCTGCGCGACCATCGCGTTCGCCTGCTGCAAGGTGAGCGGCTCAGCGCTGACGCCAGCCGTTCGAAGCCGGGTGTCATTGCCCCCAGCCGCGATGAACAGGCCGGCGCCGACGCCCACGCCGACGATGCCGACCGCGGCCGGCAACACCGCGGGCCAGACGTGAAAGCCGGCACTGCTCGAGGTGGCCTTGATGCCGAACGCCTCTTTGATGATCGGCGCCATCTGCTCGGCGCCTGCGGTGAGCGAAGTGATGACCTCGTCGCTCGTATCGGCCTGAGCGGAGTACAGCGCGACCGTTCGCGCATCACGCATGCGAATGATCTTCACGTTGATCTGAATGCGACCGCTGAACTTGCCGATGCTGCCGGTGACGATGCCGTCAGCGCCGAGGGCATTGGCCAGCTCCGCCAGGCAGCTGCTGCTCGCATCAGAGCACCCGAGGAGCTCTCGTTGGCGCTCGAGGCCCATCAATGTGGCGATCTCGGCCTGGGTCACCACGGGCACCCCTCGCAACGTCAACTGTTGGGCGAGGTGGTCGCTGTAGAACGCGACGTCGTCGGCCTTGAGGTGCACGCTCTGGAGCCCTGGCGAGGCGAGCTGAATACCGGCCGGGCCCGCAGCGAGACACAGCGAAAGAGTCACTCCGAGCATGGGCGCGAACAGTAGCAGGTCGAGATCAGCTGTCTCGGTCTTGAACGCGCGGTGACACCGGGGCCATCACACCCACACGGCGCCGACCGAGCGCTCGCTGCGTGGCGCACACGAGCGCGGTGCACCCGAGCACGATGATCACGTGATCGCTGAAGCGGGCGTCGAGCGGGTGCAGCAGCGGCACCCCCAGCGTCGCCACCAGATAGACGACGACTGGCACCCAGAGCGCCTTCATGCCGGCACCCGGCGGTTCAACAGCTGTGTCGCCAGCACCAGCATCGACAGGTACACCAGGACGCCAATGGCCTCGTGCAGCCGGGGCGCGGTCAGCCACCCGAACGAGACGTGGTGCAGGTGCACCGCCATCGCCAGCGTGATGCGCAGGGCGTTGGCCAGCACCGTCAACGCGAACGCTCCGACCGCTGAGGCGGCGACGAGCAGCGACTGCGAGACGACTCGTTGGCTGAACAGCGCCACCGCGCTCACCACCGCGATGAAGAAGAAATTCAGCCCCGAGCAGGCGGGCACGACTTGAAAGGTCTGGGTGGGGTCGAGGTACCCGACCCCTGCCTCGAACCTGAATGGAGTCTGACTCAGCACCTCGCTCAGCAGCACCGTCGGCTTGAGCAACCACTGCAGCTGCTCGACACCGGCGTCGCGGAGCCACAGCTTCAGACCGAGCGCGCCAGCGACCGTGAAGGCCAGGGTCTTCACGCGCGGGCCCGAGCCAAGGCCAGCATCGCGAGCGCGCAGAGCGCCAAGAGCCATAGCGAGGGCTCGGCACCCTGCACCGCCAGGTCTGAGACGCCTTGGGGCAACGGCAACTTCTGCTCGACGTCGGCCGCCTCCTTCACCTCGGCATGCACGGTCTTGTCGACCGCGACGAACGACGTGTACTGGGTCAGCAGGTGGTAGCGCAGGCCGATCTCGGTGATTGCGGGCGCCTCGTCGAAGGCGCTCCGCGACAAGTCGTCGAGGCGGGCACGGGCCCACAAGGCCTGCAGCGCCTCGCCCCCTTCGGCCGAGACGACCGGCGTCTTGGCGACCGACATCGTCTGCGAATACGCCCCCGTGCCGCCGACGCCGGTCAGCGTGATGGTGCCACGGCGCGCACCTCTCCACTTGCCGCGAACGATGACCGGCCGCTCAGCGAACACCGTCGGTATCGAGCTCGGCTCCACGTCGTACGCATCGAGGCCGTCGAACTGCACCTTCACGTCAGTCAGCACCGGAGATTGCACGTATTGAATGAAGTGCGCGCTGACCGCCGAGGCCTCTTCGGGCCGCATCACGATGAACGGCTCACCCAACCCGGCGTGGGCGATGCCCTCGATCAGCCCGCGGTTGACCGAGCTGCCAATGCCAATGGCGAACACGCTCTCGCCGCCCAGATTCTCGCGAATGTATTTGAAGATGCTCTGCTCGGCGGCGACGTACCCATCGGTGATCACCACGAAGCTGCGAGCGATGCCCTCTTCTGACGGCAAGGCCAATGCGTTCATCAGCGCGCGCTTGAGCTCGGTCTCGCCGCCACCGCGCATCGAGTCAATCGACCCGATCGCCTTCTCGACCGTCTCGGGCGTCGCCAGCATTGAGCGTGGCGAGAGCAGCTGTGACGAACCCGAGAACAGCATCACGTTGAAGCGGTCGACCGGCCGCAGCGACCCGAGGAGCTTGTGCATCAGCACCTTGCTCGTCTCGAGGGGAAACCCGCTCATCGAGCCGGAGACATCGACGATGAAGACGTAGTCTCGCGGCGGTACTTGCTCGAGCTTGACCGACTTGGGGGGCTGCACCATCAACAAGAAGAAGTTCTCATCGGGGCCTTGCGAGAGCGAGAGCCCGGTGACGACGCGGTCGCCAGCGAGCCGGTAGTGCAACACGAAATCGCGGTTGCCGCCGTGGCTCTCGCGCGGGTCTAACCGAACGTGGGCCCCGCCGCTGGGCGTCTCGACTTGAATGCGGTGGGTGCTGCTCTCGGGCATCAACACCGGCATCGGCGCGGCGATGGTGCCTTCGATGAAGAGCTCGGTCTCGGGCAACACGCCAGCATGCGTGTACGGCGCGCTGGTGAACGACGAATTGGGCGGCACCTCGGCGCCGACGTAGCGGGGGCCGACCACCGTCGGGTACATGAACTCGTAGATGTTCGCCGTGGGTGCGAGCAGCTCTGAGTAGTGCTGCTCAACCTAGATGACGTCGTTGGGCATGATGTTGGCGTCTGACTTGGTGTAGACGTTGGGCCGCTCTTGCTCGAGCAACGACGCGAGTTGGCCTTCTTGCTTTGCGGTCTCGAACACC
>JANLPS010000133.1:0-1765 GCA_031367385.1 Archangium sp.
CATGCCATTCGCGAACGCCTTCACCTGCGGCATCGCCGCAGCAGAGGTGAACCGCTGCTCGGTCAAGAAGCGGTCGAACCACTGGGCATCACGAGTCTCGGCTGGCGTGTCCATTCGGTGCTTGTGCCACCAATGAAGGCCACGAACCACGGGCAAACCCGCCATCGTTCGCGGTAAAAGGCGCCATGACCCTGCGCCAAAGCCGCATGATGTTTCTAGGCATTCTCATTTTGGCCGCTTGTCAGCACGCCGCCGAGGCCCAGGCCGCTGAGCCTGCGACCACGCCGGTCTCGCCGTCGCCTCCTCCCTCGGGCGAGTCGCCGACCGAGGCTCCGAAGGGGTTGCCCGACAAAGTGGCCCGCGAAGCGGCCGCGAAGAGCCTTGGGGCGCTTCAAGCCTGCAGCCTCAAGCCCACCGGAGGCGTCGTCACCGGCCAGCTCACCATCGTCACCCAGGAGTGCACCAAGCTCGCCTGCATGCGCACCTGCTGCAACACATGCAAGTTCAGCGCGGTGCTCTCGGGCAATGGCCCACAGCGAGGCCTCAACGCTGGGCAGCTGCGTCAGCTCTTCCCCGCGTTTCCTGACAAGCCGCTCGAGTGCGAAATCAACGAGTGGAACAAGCAGCTCAAGCCTTTGACCATCGGCCTGTCGCTGCCAGAAGAAAAAGGGGCCGAGTCGGGTCGCGGCCCGGTCAGCGCGTGTCTGCAAGCCGCCGAGCGCTGACTACTCGAAGGTACCGAACCCGCCGTCAGTCGCCTCTTTCACTTTGGGCGCGACGGGAGCCTTCTGCTTCTCGCGGGCATCGCGCGTCTTGAGCTGATCTGCCGTCGCCTCGTCACGTTGCTCGTCGCGCAGCGCGACCGATTGGTGCTCGAGCACCATGTTCCACTCACCGTGATCTTTCTCGAAGACCCAGAGCGTTCGAAACGCCGGTAACGTCTGCGTTTTTCGCCCGCTGCCGACACGCAGCACCACATTCGCCGCGACCCAACCCGTGCGCCCATCGGGTGCCAGGCGCGCGCGAAACGGGCCCTCGACCTTGTACTCGAAGACCGCCTTTTTGATCTCAGCCAGCCGGGGCTTGACCAGGTCTTTGAAGGTCTTGCCACCCTCGAACACCTCGCCCGAGTCAGTGCCCAACAGCAACACGTCGGCACCATCTGCAGTGTGCGCGACCTTGAAAGGCAGGTCATCGAGCAGGTGTCGGGTCTGTTCGATCAACACCTCGCTCTCTTTGGGGCGGTCTCCAGTGAGCTCGGCGGGCACCACGAATTTTTTCAGCGCATCGGGGGCGTAGAGCTTGTCGTCTGCGACTCCGAGCGAGATGTGAATCGCGTCGAAGCGCCAGCTCTCGCCGTCGTACACCACATGCGCGGTGACTCTCGGCAAGTAGACGCCCGTGCCCATCTCGACCTTGGGAAAGTCCCACACCCAGCCTGATTGCCCACCGACCGCCAGGCCCACCGGCATTCGCCCCGGGGTGATCTTCACGTCTGGGCGGCCATCGGCCCAGGCTTGGCGAACCGACTCCATCGCGGTGTCGCGGTAGTTGAAGGTGTCAGAGGGCCCGAGGCCGAACACCATCACGTCGGGCGCGACGAGCAGGGTGAACTTCTCGGTGTCGTGTTTCTGCAGCGCTGCGTAGGCCGAGACCAGCAACGCGCGAACGTCATCGCGCGGGTCGAGCAAGGGCGCGAAGCCCTTCTTCTCGGGAGCCCCGGCGCACGACGCCACCAGCACCATCACCACGCCTGAGCCCACGA
>JANLPS010000135.1:0-11819 GCA_031367385.1 Archangium sp.
AAACCAGCCTGTCCCCTTTATTTACGGCAACCGCGGGTGCAGAAACTTCGCAATCACGAACATGTCGTCCCAGTCGAGCTCGTCGAACTCGAGCGCGGCATCGTCTGCGCCACGGCGGCGCATGGTGGCCTTGGTGACGACCTCTCGTTGCCCCGGCACCGGTATCGAGACGGTGACCTGGTTGTCGGCCGAGGCGAAGTCGCCGATCAGCTTGAGCCCCGCCATCGAGAGATCTTCGGCCTTCGCCAACACCGAGCGGCCATTGGTGAAGAGCTTGACCATGAAGTTCGCTTCGACTCTGGGGTGAAACCGGGTGGGCGTCGCGGCCTGCGCAGTAATGGTGATCATCAAAATCGCTCCAGTCAGGGGAAGTGCTACAGCTACAGACGAAGCGCAGTGTTGATCACCGTGTTGCACTCGCAATTTTTCGACCGATGACCGCTCCTCGAATTGGGTTGGTGTGCTCTGGCGGTGGCGCTCGCGGCGCGTACGAGGCCGGCGTCATTCGATATTTGCGCGAGGAGCTGCCCGCTTCGGTGAAACCGTCGGTGCGCTTCGACGTGCTGGCCGGCACCTCAATCGGCGCGATGACCTGCTGCTTCGTCGGCTCATCAATGCACATGCCGGCTGATCAGGGCCGCCTGCTCTCTGCCTTGTGGGAGGGCCTCTCGCTCGAGAAGGTCTTCAAAGTGCAAGGCGAGTCGGCCTGGAGCGTGGGCCGGAAGATCTGGAAAGCCGCGCGCGCCAACGAGCGGCCCGAAGGGTGGCGGCTCTACGATTTATTTCACCCCGAGCACCTCGAGAACATGGTGCGCAATTCGATCGACTGGCCTGCGATCGCCTCGAATCTGGCGAAGGGCCTGTTCAGCGCTTTGTCGGTCAGTACGACCCGCATTCGCGATGGGCGCACCGTCATCTTCGTGCAGCGCAAAGAGCCCGGCTTGCCCGAATGGAGCCGCGACCCCTTCACCGAGGTCGCCGAAGCGGTGATGGGCGCCGAGCACGCGCTGGCCTCGGCTGCGATACCGCTGCTGTTCAAGTCAGCGAAGATCGGTGACGAATACTTCTGCGACGGCTTCGTGCGACAGAACACCCCGCTCTCACCGGCCCTGCGTCTGGGCGCTGACCGGGTGTTGATCTTGTCGTTACGGCACAAGAACCAGGGGCCTCCGCCGCCACTGTTGACCGAGATGCCGACGACGTTGCACGTGATTGGCAAGGTGCTGACCGCGCTGATGGTCGACCGAACGGATCATGACCTCGACCGGCTCAGGCGCTTCAACACCTTGCTCGAGACGGGCCGAAAGACCTTTGGCCAAGACTTCGTGACGAAGCTCAATGATTCAATCGCCCAGATGCGGGGCCAGCCGTACCGGGTGGTCAAAGATCTCGTCGTGCGCCCGTCGCGAGATTTGACCGAATTGGCCCGGCCGCACCTCGAGGCGCGGGCGAAGAGCGAGCCCGAGCACATGTTGCCGACGCGGTTGCTGCATCGAATCACCGCGAGCCAGTTGATGAGCCAGGCCGAGCTGGGCTCGTACCTGCTGTTCGACAGCGGCTACGCGAAAGACCTGATCGAGCTCGCGATGGAAGACGCGCACGCCAAGCGCGATGCGTTGATCGAGTTCTTCGACCCCGCGCCTTCGAGAGACTGAGCGCGTGTCGGGTGTTGAGTAAAAACAACGAGATCGCTTCGGCACGAGTTCTGAAGAGCCGGGCGCGACCATGGCCCGTCACCTCACGTCGTCGAGCATCACCGTGGGAGGGCTGCTGGGCGTGGTGGGCCTGGCCCCCGAGACTTTGGCGCGGCTCACCTGGTGGGTGAGCAAGGTGCAGAGTTTCGACAACGTCGACCCGTCGACGGTGCTGAGCGAGGCGGTTCAGATTTTGTCGTGGTGCGCGCTGCCCTCGGTGGTCGGGGCAATGGTCGGGGCGCTCGTCAGCACGGCGGTCGCCACCGGCGTCGAGCGAGCGCTGACGGGCCGCGGGTACACAAAAGCGGACAGGCTGGTTTATTCCCAAATAAACCAGCCTGTCCCCTTTTGTCGTTTACGCGCCGGGGGCGAGCGGAGGCACTTTGCCGTCAGGCCCGGGTCGATTGACTCGGTCTTTCAGCTCCTTGCCCGCGCGGAACAACAAGCCGCGCTTCGCACGCACCGCGATGGGCGCGCCGGTCTTCGGGTTACGGCCTTGATACGCGCCGTAGTGCTTGACGTGAAAAGCGCCAAGCCCGCGAATCTCGATGTTTTCGCCACGTACGAGCGCGTCTTTCATCGCGTTGAAGATGTTCTCGACACACGCCTCCGCCTGCTTCTGCGTGATGCCCTTCTTCGCGATTAAAATGTTCACCAGGTCCGACTTCAGCATCGAGCCCCCTTCGGGAGATGGACCAACGGTCCATAATCATTGGAGATTTCACATACAGTAACGCTGAATGATGGAACCTCGCAAGAAACCTACGGTTTTTGGCTTTCGACATCGTGCGCGGCAAGGTCTTTCCACGAAATTCCCTTGAGTTTCTCGACACTTGCCTCGTCGATGCTGGTGAACAAAGAAGCCACCCCTTCGAAGACTCCGGTGCGAGAAACACGCTCTCTTTTGACCGTGAGGGCTGTTCCACCGACCGCTCCGGAGATGTCGGCGACGCTCATCTGACCCAAATCATGCGCCGCGTGCAGCTCATCGCGTCGTCTCGCGAGCAAGCCTGCGCTCTCCAATTGAAACGCGAGATCAGCGACACGCTGCGCCGGTATTTTCAGCTGCTGTGCGAGCCCCTTCACCGTCGGAGGCGCGGTGCCCTCGAGTTGTGAGCGTGCGATCAGCATCGCGATGCGCGTGGCGATGAGCTCAGCGCTGCGTGGGTGCGCCAACAGATCTTTGAACTCATCATGAAAGTCAGCGTGCTCGAACGCGTACGACAACCGCGCGCCCGAGAGCACGATGAACCAGCTCACGTAGATCCACATCAAGAAGAGTGGAGCGACGCCGAGCGCACCGTACAGCGGGCTCGCGCTGTAGAAGGTCGACGCGATGCCGCCGTACAAATGCCGGGCGAGCTCCCAGGTAAAACCGGCGAGGCCACCGCCGAACATCGCCGAGCGCCAGGGCACGTGCGCATGTGGCGCGAGCTTGTAGAGCGCCGAGAACACCGCCATCGCCACCAGCACGCCGCCGACCGCGAAGACCACTCCCGAGAAAGGAAAATGGGTCCACGTGATGAAGTGTTTGGCCCAGTCGGTGCCGAGCAGGGCCAAGACCAGCAACAGCGGGCCGATGAAGAGCACGCCGATGTAGAGCCCGATGCTGGTCAACAGCTTGCGCGGCCGCCGCACCGCCCAGATCTCATTGAGCGACGCGTCGAGGTGCCGCAGCAAGATGCCCGACGAGATCAACAGCACGACGAAGAACCCGCTGCCGGTCGCCGCGTGGGTCGCGCTCAAGAATTGTCGAATGTTCGAGTGCGACTCGGTGCCGACGCCCTCACCGGGCGAGAGCACCTCAGTGAAGAACTTCACCACCAGCTGCTCGAGCTGCCGCGAATCGAGCGCCTGCACCAGCGCGAGAATGACCGCGGCGAAGGGCACCAGCGACGTGATGGTGATGAAGGTCAGGTTGCCGGCGCGCAGGGTCACCGACTCGCCGCGGTACCCGAGCACCAGCGCCAGCGTGAGGCGCCAGGCATTGATCGCCCGCTGCACGAGCATCGACGGAGACGCGGTCGAAGTCGCTGGTGGCACGCGTCGATTACCTGCGAACGAGAATGCGCTCGATCAGCTCTTTTGAGATCTGAGTGAGCTCGACGAACACCACGCCCATGCCAGTGGCCTTGCCCGGCCCGCGCACGATGCGCACGACCTGCCCGATGCCCTCGATGGTCTCGAGCTCGTCGAGAATCACGGTGAAGCGCAGGTTCACCTTGGTACCGACGGGCAACGGGTCTTCGGAGCGAACGAAGACGCCGCTGCGCGAGATGTTCATCACGTACTCATCGATGAACGCGTCGACCGAGACGAAGTCATGGTTGATGGTGCGGCGAACTTCGATTCGCCGCTCGGCACTCTTTTTCATCGCTTTCGAAGCTCCTTTGTACAGCGGTCGCCCCAGCCAGAAAGCTGGGGGGCGCCGCACGCCGCCTCACTTCACGTCGGAGCCTGCATCGGCGCTCACCGCGGGAGCCGAGGGAGCCGCGTCGCCACGGTTGCGATTCTCACCGCCACCGCCGCCGCCACCTCCACCGCCAGGCCCACGGGGACCTCGATCACCACGGTCTCCGCGCTCGCCGCGGTTGTTGCCACGCATCTTTCGATTGCCGCGGTCACCTCCGCCGGCACCTCCACCGCCTCCGCCTCCTCCTCCACCCCCGCCGCCTCCGCCTCCGCCGCCACCGCGGTCACGATCGCCGCCGCCACCACCGTCACGGCGTTCGAAGCGGGCCTCATTGCTGCCGGGCTTGCGAGCCCCCGAGCCGCCCATGGTATCGAATTCGCCAGTGGTGCCAGCGACTTTGACCTCAGCGCCGGCCATTGCCCGCGCGTACACGTCGTACTGCTCGCGGTGGTAATCGGGGCGCGCCTTGATCTGAATCGTCTTGTTGTACCGATCCATCAAGTGGCGAAGCTCATCGCGCTCATCGTTCTGCAGCACGTTGGCGACTTCGGTCTGGCACTGAACGACCATCGTCGGGTCTTTGTACGCCGGGCCCGCGCGCCGCAAATCGCGAAAGATCTCATACGCGACGGTGGTCGCCGTCTTCACGTAGCCCTGGCTGCCGCAGTAGCCGCAGTCTTCGTGCAGCATGCGGCCGATCGACTCGCGAACGCGCTTGCGGGTCATCTCGATCAACCCGAGCTCTGAGATGCGCAGCACGTTGGTCTTGGCCTTGTCGCGGCCGAGCGTCTCTTGCAGCGTCTTGAAGACCTTGTCGCGGTTCTGCTGTTTCTCCATGTCGATGAAGTCGCAGATGATGATGCCGCCGATGTTGCGAATGCGGAGCTGGTAGACGATCTCCTTCGCGGCCTCCATGTTGATCTTCAGAATGGTGTCTTCGAGGTTCTTCTTGCCGACATACCGGCCGGAGTTCACGTCGATCGCGGTCAAGGCCTCGGCCTGATCGATGATCAAGTACCCGCCCGACTTGAGCCACACCTTGCGAGCGGTGGCGCGCTTGATCTCTTCTTCGATGCCATAGGCGTCGAAGATCGGGTCTTCACCGTCGTGAAAAATGACCCGGTCTTTGAGCGCGGCGTCTTGCGCGGCGACGAAGCCCTGCACCCGCTCGAACTCCTCGCGGTCATCGATGATCAACTTCTCGACGTCTTGCGCGAACAGGTCGCGGGTGGCGCGAAGAATCAAGTCGAGGTCGGGGTGCAGCAGCCCGGCCTTGTGGTTCTTCTCAGACTTGCGAACCGTCTCGTTCCACACCTCGATCAAGAACCGAATGTCGGCCTCGAGCTTGTCTTGAGGCACGTTCTCAGCGACCGTTCGAACGATGAAACCGGTGCCGGGCGGGCGCAGGCGCTCGACGGTGTCGCGCAGACGGCGGCGCTCTTTCTCGTTGCCGATGCGGCGGCTGATGCCGACGTTATCGACGGTGGGCATGAACACCAAATGCCGACCAGGAATCGAGATGTGCGCGGTGACGCGAGCGCCCTTGGTGCCGATCGGGTCTTTCGACACCTGCACCAACACCTCTTGCCCGACCTTCAGCAGGTCTTCGATCTTCGCCGTCTTGCGCGGAGCCTCGGGCTTGCGGTGATTGCGATCATGCCCCTTCTCTTTGCGCTGCTCGCGATTGCCGCCGCCGCCACCCTCGCGAACCTTCGCGTCGCGAGGCGCCTGCGTCTTCGGTGCTTCAATCGACGCCGAATCAGCCCCGGCCGCGGCCTGGGTGACCAGTGTGGGAGCGTCGTCATCGCCTTCGGCAGCGGCCAGCGCGGCGGCGACGATCTGCGCTCCGCTCGGCGCGGGCGCATCACCTTCAGTCGCGCTCACTTCAGAGGGGCTCGACACGGCAGCCGCGTCGGGTGACGGCGCCGCGTCAGCAAACGCCCCGCTCGCCTCGGTGACCTGCGAATCAGGAGCCGACGGCGGCGCGGCGACCTGCTCCGGGGCCTCGCCCTCCATCACGCCCATCACGGTGGGCACCGACGGAGTGGGCGACGCGCTCTCGGCGTACGCGCTCTGTTGATCGTGCTCGTCAGGCACTTCGTCGGCGTCGTCGTGCTCGCCCTCGGTCATGTCGAACTGATGACGTGACATGTCGGGGTCGAAGAGCACGTCTCCGACGTAGAGAAAGCCTGCTTTGTCTTGACCGATATCGACGAAGGCGGCCTGCATGCCCGGCAACACCCGGGTGACTCGGCCTTTGTAGACGTTACCGACGATGCCCTTGTCTTTTTTGCGCTCTAAGTAGAACTCGGCGATGTGACCATTCTCGACCAAGGCCACTCGGGTCTCGCGACCTGCGGCGTTGATAACCAGAACACTGCTCATGGATGAACCCTATTTGCGCATCTGGCCCAGGCATGCCCGTCGGACGGGACACGAGGGAATGGCCGGTCACACGATGCGCCGAAGTCAGGCAGCCGGAGACCCGCTCACGATTTTCACGCTGGGGTGTGCCGCGAAGGTCAACCACTTCAAGACCTCCTGCCTGAGTAAAACTGCGCCGCCCTCATTGTGAGGTGCGGGTCGTTGCTCCCATCACACGTGCGTCGACTCGGGGTGAGTTCGACCTGGGAGCGCCCGTCAAAACTTTAGACAATTCAAATGTTTCACGATTTGGGGGCAACGTAAAGCCCATCAGGCATTGGCCTGAGGCAGCTCAGCCCTTGGAGGCTTGGCCCGCCACTGCAGCCGCAGACCGACCCATGCGGGGTCGAGCAGCACCTTTTTCGTGTCAGTCAGGCCCATTTCAAGCGCGGCCAAGCGCACAAAGTCTTCATTGGGCGCTAAAATATCAGGCGTTTCGGAGGGGAAGACCACCCAAATCGCGCCCAGCACGGCCATGCCGCGCGAGAGCTTGGCCAGCTGCTCGACCACCTCGGTCTTGCGCTGGGTGAAGAAGATGGTGAGGTCCAACCCCAGCTTCGACGAGTCGACCAGCGCGGCGCCTTCGGGCAGGGGCAGCAGCTTTTCCATGAACCCATCGGGCGCGTGCAGCACCGACACGTTCATGCCGGCGCGAACGCCGAGCATCGACGACAGCGAAGCGATTAAGAAGGGGCCGCCGAAGTTCGACACGGTGCGGCGCATAGCACACCTTTGAAGAGGTCAAGAACGTGGGCGAGGTCGATGAACAGGCTTTCGCCGAGACCCTGGCGCCGCAGGTTCGGGCCGCACGGGGTGCCTTCTTCACTCCGAGTGAAATCGTCGAGCGGGTCTTGAACGCGGTCGAGCCGCTGATAGGTGAATTCGGCGCCCATCGTGCGCTGCGAGTCATCGACCCGGCGTGTGGTGCCGGCGCCTTTCTCTCAGCGGTTTCGCGGCGATGGCCAGCAGCCGAGCTCTACGGCATCGACCTCGAGCGTCAAAGCCTCGAGACCTGCCGCCAACGGGTGCCCAAGGCGACGCTCCTCGAAGCCAACGCCCTGCTCACCCCGCTCGTCCTGAGGGCCTCGAAGGACCCGGCCTCACCCCTCGACCTCTGGCTGGGAAACCCGCCCTACAACGGCACCTCGACCCTGCTCAAAAACCCGTCTGAATGGCACCTGGCGAAAGCCGCCCTGCCACCCGACCTCACCCTGCCCCGCGGCACCTCACTGCGTGACGACTACGTCTTCTTCTTGCTCAAAGCCTCGCAAGCCCTCGAAGGCCGCGATGGCGTTCTCGCCTTCGTCACGAGCTCGACCCTGCTCGATGCGTTTCAGCACGCGCCGGTTCGGCAAGCGCTGCTGCGTCGTCTGAACCTGCGCGGGGTCATCGACCTGGGCCCAGGCGCGTTTCGCGGCACCCGGGTCAGCACGTGCATCACGCTCTGGTCGACGCACCCCGGCCCCGCGCGCTTCGAAGGCCCACCTCCGTCACCTCGCATGGTGAGCCTCTCGAACCAGCCAAGCGCGCCCGACTTCGCGATTCGCCCGACGAGCGAAGAAGCCGAAGCCCTCGACGCGCAGTGGAGAGCCGACGGCCTCGAGCTCACCACCCTGATACCCCTGACCTTCTCAGGTCTGAAGACGCGCTTCGACGAGCTGCTGGTCGACGACGACGCGGCGAAGCTGCAAGCCCGCCTCGAAGACCTGGCGAGCGCCACTTCGGTCGACGCCTTCATGGCGCGCCACGGCCTCACCGACCGGGCCAAGCTCGAAGCGCTCTGGCCGAACCGCACGCCCTTTGACCCCACCAGGCTGCGCCGCTTTCACCACCCCAGCGGCAAGCAAGCCCCTCGCTGGTGTTCTCTCGACCGAGCGCTGATACCCCGCGGAGATCATCGCCTTCGCGGCGACTACGACCCGCACGCCGAGCCGGTGAAGCTGGTCTTCAACATCAACGAGCTGCCATTGGCCGCGTCGGTGCTCGATGTGGCCGGCTGCGTGACGGCGTACCGCCACTCACGCTTCGCGCCGCTGTTCGTGCCCGAGAAGGTCTTCTCGAAGGGGCTCTCGGTGACCCGCTCGGGTGAACCGCTCGGCCCTTTGGTGCCGAACCTGAGCGTCACGGTCGCTGACCCCCGCGTGGTGTTCGAGCGCATCGCGCGCTTCATCAACTCCGCGGCGGTGCAGCAGGTCTGGGCGCCGGCCTTCGGCACCCGGCGTATTTTGCCAATCCCTTTCGAGGTAATTCGGGCATGAAGTCGGCGCCCCGATGACCTTCACCGCGCAATACAGCATGTTCGAAGGCCTGTTCGACCGCGTGCTCAAGCCTGCGGGAGAGTTTCGAGAAGCGCTCAAAGTCGCCGGCTACGACATGGCGAACCCGAAGCCTGAGTACCCCATCGAAGTGTGGCGCGAGTGCTTGTACGTCGCCGCGAAATTCAAATACCCAGCGCTGAACCGCGACGACGCGTGGAGAGCCATGGGGCGGACGTTTCTGCAGGGCTACTTCGAGACCATCATTGGCCGGTTGATCGCCGCCGCGTTTCCCCATTTCTCTCCGCGCACGTTCGTCTCGCGCGCGCCTCGGTTGATGCGCTCGGGGGTCAAAGAGCTTCAGACCGAGCTCGAGTGGCTGGGCGAAACCAAAGCGCGGCTCCTCTTTCACGGCCCATTCAAGGGCTCGTGTTTCATGTCGGCTGGCATCGCCGAAGAGTGCTTCGTTCGCCTCAAAGTACCGGTGCGCATCGACGCCAAGTCACTCGAGGGAGTCGACGAGGAGCTCGTCTTCGACTGGTCGGCCCCCTCGAGCTGACTGCGCCGCTTCAGATCACCGGAGCGACGGGCTCAGAGACGGCAACCCGCCGTTTGGCAAGCGCTTTGGCTTCGTTGAGCTGTGCGAACACGAAGTCGTACACGTCGGTGCCCTCACGGTTGTCGGCGTAGCGCAGCGCTTCGCGAAGATTGGTGAGCGCCTGCTGCCACTCGACCGTGAGGTGCTGGTCTTCGATGCGGCGCTTGCTGCGAGTGAGGTTGGCTTGGGCCTTTTGCTTGTTCGCCTCGAGCACCGCGTTCGCCGCCGCGGCTGCCGTCAGCGCCGCCTTCTGTGACTCGGCCTTGGCGCTCGGGTTGGCCTCGAGCTCCTGGGCCATGCGGAGCAGCGTCTGCGCCTGAACCACGGGCGCCTTGGTGACGAGCACGCTGGGAGCGACGACGCCGAGCACCTTGAACGGGTTGCGGCGATCGAAGTCATCACCAGCGAGCCGGGCGGCCAACGCGTGCGTCGCGTCGTCTTGCGCTTGGTCGGCCAGTCGAGATCGATCGACGGCCTCTTTCACCTCCTTGTCGACCGTGCGTGCGCGGGCATCGGCGCCTTCGAGGGCGTCTTGCGCGCGTTCGAACGCGGCACGCTCCTCCTTCACGTACTTCGAGTTCACTGCACGCAGGGAGGTGAGAATCATTCGCCCCGCCAACACTGCTTCGAGAATCTTCTTCGCCATGGGTACCGCCTCCTGGTGCGATTGACGGAGGCGCTGTGGGCGTATTCACGACGAATTCTTTCGACGGTGCGAATTTCAAAAACGGCCAGAGATTCAATGCCTTGGCTCGTTGAGCGCCTCGAATTCATCGGCTTCGGGGCCGTCTTGAATTCGATCAGCGCCGGCTTCTCGTGAATTCGGCGCATTTCAAAAGCCAACAGGCCCGGCTTCGGAAGAAACTTTGGGCTCCACGAAATGAAGACACGGGGGCTTTCATGGTTCGCGCGCTGTTCGGCCTTTTGATTCTCTCGGCCTGTCGAACTCCGGAGCCGACGCCCATCGCGGTGGCTCCGGAGCCTGAACGCCGGGCCACCGCAGAATCACCAACGGCCCCTTCACCCGCCCGGCCCCAAGCGCAGCGCCAGGTGGCCGACGACAACGTGCCGACCCTGGCCGCCGAACCCGACCCCAAGAATTGGAAGCACAACGGAGGCATGACCAGCTCGCAAGGCGACGCGATGTGCGCGAAGGAGCTGCCCCGCTGCAAGCACCCGTTCGGCAGCTACACCATGCCGCCAAGCCCCTGCGCGCACCAGGGCACGCTGTGCACGTACCACCCGAGCCCGACCGCGGGCACGTGGAGCTGCGGCTGCGAGGCCTGCAGCTCGAATGAAGACTGTGCTCCGAATGAGCACTGCGGCACGAACGCGTCGCCGTGCTCATACGCGCGTGTGGCGATGCGGTGCCTGCCGGGGCCGCAAACCGTCGCGCAGCCGTGCATGGAGCCCGCGGTGCCGTGAACGGTTTACGGCTTGAGCCAGCCGCCGGTCTGATCGCTCAAGAACAGCGTGTGCCACCGCGCGCCTCGGCTCACGACTCCGCGGCGTTCCACACCGAGAGAAACTCGGTGACCCGCGGCGCTTCAAGGGGCCTTCGGCCGAGCTCTGCGCCGCGCTGACGGGCTGGCTCGCCACGCACGCGCTCCCATGACAGCGAGCCTTCATTGCAGCGCTGGCACCGTGCGAACCGAAAGAGCATGCGCGCTTCGGCTTTTGCGACCGTGGGCCAGCTCTCGAAGGGAGACTCCGATCGAAGCGCCGATGCCAACGCCCTGCCGTCTGCGACGCTCGTGAGCACCCGCTCGAACCCCTGGGCGTTGGTTTCGTCGAGGTACCCGACCACGGTCGAGCGTTGAAACCGATTGCACTTCGCGCAGTGGGGCCGCGTGCCGACGCTCATCAACAGGCCGTAGACGCCCCCTGCGAGAAAACCGATGACATCGAGCAACCGCAGCAGGTAGCCCCAGAGACCGACGCCCGGGTGGCTGCCGAAGTGCTGCTCGCGGGTCATGAAGTCGAAGTAGGCCCAGAAGGTGAGTGGCACGTCGTTTCGGTCGACGACGCCGTTCGGGTACATCACGCGAAACTCGAGGTATTCGGCGATGAAATACGAGGCGAGCAGCAGCGCGCAGACGGCGAGCACCGTCGCGTTGCTGGCTCGAACGCCTGCCAGACGCGCGCCCGCGGTGAAACCGAATGACGCGAGCACGCCCACCAAGAACGGCCCGATGGGGATGACGACGTACACCGACCACAGCATCAGGTTCGTGCCCTGGCTCGCGACGTACCAGACCACACCGAGCGCCAAGAGCGCGCTCAAGGCGCCCATGGCCAGCACCACGGCCAGGCGTACGGGGTAGCCGAAGAAGGTCTCGCTCTGCGCTTCACCGCTCGCCATCGCCGCCGAGCTACCAGGGCCGGTCGTGCCCGAGAAGACCCCGCGCGTCAGAACGTCGGGCCTCGCGCGCCAA
>JANLPS010000141.1:0-5988 GCA_031367385.1 Archangium sp.
GGAGTACACCGAGCCGGCGATTCGAACGCTGACGGGGTGGATTGAAGTCGTCGAGCCGAAGGTGAAGTCGGCGGGGGCGGCGTTCATGCGCGCGCTCGAGACGATTCCTCCGATGGCGTTCGCTCCGTAGGGCCTGAAAAAAAAGCCGGGGAGGCCTTGGGGTTCCCTCGGGTCGTCAGTGAGGGTGACGAAGTTCGAGCGTACGCGAGCCAACTGGTGGCGATGCGCAGAAGCGGCCTCCTCACCTCAAGACCCGCCCGTGTTTGAGCCTCTCACGCACCGCGACGCGCTCAGCGAATCTGCTTCAAGATCTCCGCCGCGTACCCCGGGTTGTGCGCCCAGGCCGCCGGGTCCCTCATCAACATCGCCGAGTTCCATTCAATCCGACCGGCCTTCGTCGACAGATCAACCCCCGGGCTCCCGCGCTGGTGAGGCCGAGGAGCGCGCACCGAGCTCACACGCTCCGCCCACGCTTTCGCATCGGTCCCGCCACGTTCTGAATGACACTCCGTGCAATCGGCGACGCGAGCGGCGAAGCCATGAGACTCACCACGCTCAACCCGCTCAGCGGAGTGCTTGTGACACGCCATGCACCCTGCGGGCAGCGCCGAATGCCCGACGGACTGCGCGTTGAGCGGCCTCCCGTCGTCAACCCGTACCGCGCCTCTGCCGACCACGATCGACGCCGCGGTGCTCTGCGGCAGATGCGCAGTGCCTCTCGGGGCATGGCACTGCGCGCACAACGCCGTCGTCGCATCGGTCTCGACGCTCAGCACCGAAGGCATCGTGCGAAGCAACCGGGCTCCATGGGCCGCATGAGGTGCATGACACGCAGCGCAGGTGATACCGAGTGGCGACGCCTCGTTCGCAGCCGGCATCGGCCGCCCCAGAAAACCCGCCGTCGTATGACACGAATTGCACGGAGCCTCGCGCTGAGCAGCAGTGGCATCCGCATGCGCCATCGAAGACCCACGCCAGGCCTGCACATGCCCATACCTCGGCGGCGCATCGTGACACGTGGCGCAGACGCCGACCTGCAGCACCGTCCACCGCGCGCTCGGCTCGGGGATTCGGCCGCTGCCGTGGCAGTTGAGGCACTGCACTCCGGTGGCGCGCGCCAACGCCCTGGGCAACGGCGCCGAGGTGACGGGAGGGAAGGCACTGGACACATCGAAGAACCCCTCGTCGCGAAGGCCCTTCTCACCGACCACATGGCACCCCAGCCAACACGACATCGCCTCAGGCGCTTGAGCCATGCGGTGCTCGAAGGCATGCGTCATCGCGCTGCCTTTGGCGGCCTCGGTCGCGGCCGAATGACACCCTGAGCGCCCGCAATCGAGGGGCGTGCTCGCGAACGTGCCGACCTGCAACGAGAACGGAGCGGCCTTGCCATTCTGCAGCACCCACCGGCCAGCGCGGTTGGCCTGAAACAACGTCGCAGCGCTGTCGGCGACCTCGAGCCGCTCGGCCGCAGCGGCAGGCCGTTCGAGCACTGCCCAATCGACTCCTTCGAGGTAGACGATCTGCCCGACCGACACGTTGGGCAAGCCGCTGACCCGCGTCGACGCGTTGAGGCTCGCGTGCAGCTCGAGCCGGGCGTGACCCGCTCCGGTCCACGTGCCGACGAGCTCGTGGTGGCCTCGCTGATCGAATGAAATCGGTATCACCGTGCCGTGCGGCGACGCTGCAACGCGGGTGTGCGCGAGATCTTTGAGCTTCGCATGCACGACGAAGCCATCGCTCTGCGTCTCGAGCCTGTTCAGCGTCCCCTCGCGTTCGACCCACACGATCTTCCCCGCGCGGGCTTCAGGGCAACCGGCGGTCACGACCGGCGTCGCGGTCTGCCCAAAGCCCACTTGAGCGAGCTCCTCGGGCACGCTGACCCACGGCACTAGCTTCGCGGCGGTCGAGCCCGAGATCGCCACGTCGAGGGGGCACGCCTCAGGGTGCTCGAACCGAATCGATTTCACCTTCGGGTCGACCTCGACATCGAGGCCAGCGGGGCCGCTCGTGGCTCGCAACACCGCCTCACGCGGAGACCACGTCACCCGAGCAGCACCGCCGAAGCTCGCGGGCACGCTCACCGTCACATGGTTCGGAACCCCCTGACAGCCCAAGCTCAGAAACGCGACGACGAGCCCCGCCCTCATTGGCAATGCCCCGCCACACAGCTGCCACCCGAGCAATCTGCATCGAGCCAGCAGTCGGGCGCGCGATTCACCACCGGCGGAGCGGCGGCCGTCGTACGAAGACAGATCTTCATCTGCTTCTCATCGAACCGGCACTGCCACGGGCCCCCGCCCGGCGGCACATCAGGGTCGAAATCAACGCACAACCGCTCGCCCTCGTGGCCCAAGCGCACCCCGCAAACGAAATCATCGGAGACGACAGTGACCGCCACCCCTGCGGCCGGGGCATGAAACCGGCACAGCACCGGGCCCTGCGCGGCCTGGCAGTCCCACTCGTTCGAGTCGGGCAGGCGCGGCCACTTCTGGGTGCACTCCTCGCCGATGCACACAAACCCCGAGGCCTCTCGCGCCCGACGCCGGCAGTGCCCGTCATGACACCGCCACACCGAGCGCTCGGGTTTCGACACAGCCACCACGTCTGGCTCATCGACCACGGTCACCACGGGGCTGGCCGTGCACCCGAGCGCACAGCACACCAGCGCGATGACGCCGAGCCCTACGGTTTGCAGCTGACCGAGGTGCCGCACATGCCGATGCTGCCGCCACCGGAGTGGTAGTTCTGACAACACAGCCCGGCCGCCACGCAGCACTCCTGATCGTAGTCGGTGCCAAAGATGCCGCCGATGCCGCCGGCCTTGCACTGTGAAGGAGGCGTGACCTCGTGGCATTTGCCCCAGGTACCATCGCTGTTGCAGGTCTGCTGGCCGAAGTGACAGAAGTTCGGCTCATCGCAGTACCGGTTCGCGCCCGGAGTACAGACTTCACAGTCGACGTCAGCGCAGTCGAGCGCTCCGTCACAATCGTCGTCTTGCCCGTTGTGACACGCGGTCTCGTGCACCGCGCACCCGCACTGCCCGGGGAAACGGCAATCGGGGTCGGCGCAGTCGATCTTGCCGTCGCAGTCGTCGTCGACTTTGTCGGCGCAGTTGAACTCGCTGGGGTTGGTGACCGTGCACATCGTGCACATGTTTGCGCACGCAGGCTCGTTGCAGTCAGCCTTGCCATTGCAGTCGTTGTCGATGCCGTCGTTGCACAGCTCGTTTACTTCGGGCTGCGAGCCCACGCACGGCGTGCAAGCCCCATTGCTTAGGCAAGTGGGGTCGTTGCAGTCGACCTTGCCATCGCAGTTGTCGTCGATCTGGTTGTCGCAGACCTCGCTGAGCTCGCCGCCGCAACCAACCGGGCACCCGGGGGCCTTGCCATCACAGTCTTCGTCGATGCAGTTGCCGGGCACCTCAGCGGTGGGCAGCTGAACGTTGGCGCAGGCGCTCCAGTCAGCGAGCTCGCCGCCGCCGGTGCAGGTCTGCGTGCCGTCTTTGCACGCGCCGACACGTCGGTTCACGGCCTCGCCCGTCCAACACGTCTGGGCCTGGTCTTTGACGCACGGGCAGCCTTCATCGATGAACCCGTTGTTGTCGTCGTCGTACCCGTTGCCACAGACCTCGATGCCGGCATCGACCTTGCCGGTCGAGGTGCTCCCGCCATCGGGGCGAACGCCTCCGTCACCCGACGATGCAACCAAGCCCCCATCACCATGCACGCTCGAGCCTCCGATGGTGGCGGCGTCAGTGCACATGCACCCAGTGATCACGAAGCTGCTGACGAGCACGACAGTGAAATGTTTCATTCGAGGCTCCTCGGCGTTGACCTGGGAGCCTTACCATCGCCCGCGCTGGCTTGGGAATGTGACCTGGAGTGGTCACTTGCCCGCTTGTTTGAAGACGAAGGGGTACGTCACCGCGACCAACCCCCCGCCTTTCGGCTTGGGGAAGACCCAGGTTCTGGCCCGACCGGCGACGCAGTTGTCGAGCTGAGCGCTCGCGGTGCTCGATTCGGTCACGTGCGAGGCGGTCACGACGCCTTCGCCTGAGATCACGAAACGAATCGCGACCTTGCCTCCGAGGTCGGGCGCCTGCGTCAGCATCTGCTCGTAGCAATATCGAATCTGATCGCGGTGCGAGTGAATGACCTGGCGAATCAGCTCGCGGTCGAGCGGGCTGCTCGACTCGAGCGACTCATTGCTCACCGCCGGGTCGTAGCGTTTGCCGGCCGTCAACCGCGCGCCGATGCCTTCACCCTGGTGCCGGCCGCGAATGTCGATGCCGGTGGCGCCGATGGTCTCACCTGGGCCTCCGAGCCCGGCGTTGCCTCGCAGCGACCGCCCATCGAGGCCACCTACGCCATGCGTCTCGGCCACGCGAAGCCCGCCCATCGCCTCTGTAAGCCCATGGTCGAGGCCGTGGGGCCCAAAGAGCGCCGCGATGCCCCCAGCGTGGAGCGCAGCCAGCATGTTGCCGTGCACCGGCCCCGGCTGGGGCTTCGACCGGCCCGCCACCGGTTTGGTCTGAGTGGAGGCTCCCGTCGAGGCTTCGCGGCGCTCGATCGCCCTGGGCGTCGGAGGTGGTGGCGGCGCTTTCGTCACCAGCAGATGCACCATCTTCGTGCGACTTGCCGTGGTGAAGTCGTCGAGGCTCGAGTCATCGGCCGTGTGATTGACCGCCGCGATGATGAAGAAGAGCGACGCGGCCGCCGCCGCCAAAACGGTGTTCGCAAACGCGAAGTCAGTGCCCTCGAAGAACGGCACCGTGACGTGCCGGGGCGCTGAGCGGGCTCGAAGCTCTCCACGCACGGGGCCCAGCTCGAGTGTGACCAGGTCTCCGGCCGCGAGGGTCAGCTCGTCTTCGCTCTCAACACCGCTCGCGATGGTCTGTTCGAAAGAGACCGGCTCGGCCCCGAAGCGTCGCAGGGTGCCGCGCATGCGGGGGCTCAAGCGCAGGGTCGCAGGCCCATGCCGCTGACCGCGAACCAGCTCGTGCGAGGCCACCCCAAGCACAGACGACGACAGGGGAAAATCGGCGTCGCTGCCACTGCCAACCCGGTACGAGCGCTCGACATCGGCGCGAAAAAAATGTTCCGCGACCAGGTGATTCCCCCACCACAACCGCAGCTCGAGTCCAGTCGCCATGTGTCATCTCCTGCCGCGAGTGACACCTCCAGTTCTCTCGAGTTCCCGGTTGGGTTTGTGTACGAAGCCGCTCATGGGACCTCTCGCTGACCTGCGTCGATGCCTCGTCTTCTCATTCACCGTTCTCGCCTTGAGTGTGCTCGGCGCCGGCTGCCAGTGCGGCCAACCGATCGCGGTTGTCGACGGCGGCACGGGCGGTGGCAGCGGCGGCGGCAGCTCCGGCGGCGGCTCGGGCGGCGGGGGTGGCACGACGACTGAAGATGGCGGCGGCCAGGGAGCCTGCGGCACCAAGACTTGCTCAGGCTCGCAAGTATGCGTGTCGACCGCGTGCCTCGATTGCCCGACCGGCCTCAAGTCGTGTCAGAACGCCTGCGTCGATGAGGGCTCTGACAACGCCAACTGCGGCGGGTGTGGCCACGCGTGCCCGAGCGGTCAAGGGTGCGTACAGAACACCTGCGTTCCCACGTTGACGATGGGTGGCGGCCCGGCGACCTGCCCCGCGACCGGCTCCGGCGGCATCAGCGTGATCTTGCCCGACGCCGGCATGGCCTGCACCGGCTCGTTGGCCCAGACCAGCTTTCGCTGGGGCCTGTGCGCCTGTGACGCGATCGCGCTCTCGGCGAGCTTGACCACCGACGGCTTCGACTCGACGAGTGGCCCGTACAAGCCGGGCGAGGCGGGTGGGGCGGTCGGCACCAACGGCACTTTCAAGTCGCAGGCCGCGAACAAGCTCGGAGGCACCCTGTGGATCGCGGACTCTTCGGGCCTGACCACCTCGGGCCTCAACACCTTGCGGCAGGAGCTGCACGTCGGCGGGCCGGTCGCCTCATCGGC
>JANLPS010000147.1:0-35367 GCA_031367385.1 Archangium sp.
TGAGCCTGTCGAACCACGAACCACGAACCTACAGCACCAACTTCAACCCCTCACTCGCCGCGATCGTGGCCTTGCGCACACGTCGCGCCTCTTTGACCAACTTGTCGAGGGCCGCATCGGTGCGCCCGGGCTCGTGGTGAAAAAGCACCAGCGTCTCGACCTCAGCCTCGTCGGCGAGCTTCACCGCGGTCTGCCACGTCGAGTGCCCCCAGCCCGTCTTCGGCGACCCCGCGCGGCCCAAATACTCGTCGTCGGTGTACATCGAGTCGTAAATCAGCACGGTCGCCCCGTGGGCGAAGTCGACCAGCTCGCCGTCACGATCGGTGCCGTGCTCGGTGTCTGTCGCGTAGACGAGCACCTTGTCGCCGGCGTCGATGCGGTACGCCAGGTTACCGCCGGGGTGGTTGGTCTCGATCGCGGTGATCTCGGCGTTGCCGATCTTCACGCGGTCTCCTGCGGTGAACGGCTGGTAGTCGAGCTTCGCGCGAAACACCATCTCAGCCGTGACGGGGAAAAACGGCTGCTGCATCTGCCCGAAGAGCACTTCTTTGACCGTGCGGCCATCGCGGGTCGGCCCGCGAATCGTGAAGCGGCTTCGAGGGTCGAAGATCGGCGCGAAGAAGGGCAGGCCCTGCAGGTGATCGTAGTGGTAGTGCGAAACGAAGATCGTGCCGTCGAGGGGGCCGGCGGCGGCTTCTCCCAGCTCGCGGAGCCCGGTGCCGAGGTCGAAGATCACCAGCTCGTCGCCGATGCGCACCTCGAGGCAGGGCGTATTCCCCCCGTACTTCGCCGTCTCGGGGCCCGGGCTGGGTATCGACCCGCGAACGCCCCAGAACCGCACCGACAGACCGCTCTTGGCCTTGGCGCTTCGTCGGCTTGGTTTTCGAGTCTTCCCCGCTGAGGCGCCCAATGACGTTTTCCCTAGGTGAATCGCGGGGTTTTAGGGTCATTCGGTGAAACGGAGCGAGCGAATTCGAAAGCCTAGCCGGCCTTCTCGTTGCTCTGGTCGTCATCACGGGGGCCCAACAGCTCGAGCAAGTGGCCCGAGCGGTCGCGCTTGGTCTTCAGGTAGCCCGCGTTCACCCGCGTGACCGGCGTCAACGACGGGATGCGGCGACGCACCGGCATGCCTTCGTCGACCAGGCCAGCGATCTTCAGCGGGTTGTTGGTGATGAGGTCGACGCTCTGAACGCCGAGCGACCGCAACATCTCTGCCGCGATGTCATACCGGCGCAAGTCATCGGCGAAGCCGAGCGCGAGGTTTGACTCGACGGTGTCGAGCCCCTTCTCTTGTTGCAGCGCATAGGCGCGAATCTTGTTGCCCAGGCCAATGCCGCGGCCTTCTTGGCGCAGGTACAGCACTACGCCGCCGTGCTGACCGATGAAGTCCATCGCGCGGTCGAGCTGGGCGCGGCAGTCACAGCGCTCACTGCCGAACACCTCGCTGGTCAAACACTCGGAGTGAATGCGAACGGCGACGCCCTCGTGCCCCTGAACCGAGCCCTTGACCATCGCCACGTGCTCTTTGCCGTTGCGGCGATCGCGAAACACGATGATGCGAAACGCGCCCCGGGTGGTCGGCAAATCAGATTCGGAATATCGCTCGAGAAAGTTCGAGGGCTTCTTCGAGGGCAGCATCTGGGGTGTACCGGTCATGTCAGAAAGTCTCGCGAGCCTGCAAGTACGGAGGACGGCATGTACTCCGGGTCTTTTCGTCTCAACGCCCGATTTGATGCTTCGGCTGACAGTTGGTTGCATGCCCTCGACATCAATTTTATGCGCCCCAAGCCACCGATATCAGGTCGACTTTCTCGCCATGGCCCACAATGGCAACCTCCGGAGCCACCGAGATCAGGTGGGTCGCACCAGACGCCGACGCCAACGCCCCCGACGACTGTGAACCCAGGGGCACTGCCCACCATTCTTCACCTCGCCGTTCGATGTTCGCGCGCGCAAACAGCCGCACGCCGGTGGCCTTCGACAGCTGCCCCTCGAGCCGCGCCTTTCCCTCTGCGTGAGATGCCGCGTTCAAGCCCTGCAGCTGGCGGAGCGCCGGTCGTACGAACAGCTCGAAGCTCACCAGCGCCGACACCGGGTTGCCCGGCAGCCCGAACACCAATGTCGAGCCCTTGCGCCCGACCAACAGCGGCTTGCCCGGCTTCATCGCCACGCGCCAAAACTCAACCTCGACGCCCAGCAGTCGCAGCGCGTCTTGCGTGAAATCGCGCTCACCCACCGAGGCGCCCGAGACCGTCAGGAGCACGTCGAAGTCGAGGCCCTTCGAGAAGCTCTGGGTGATCACCTCGAGGCGATCAGGCGAGAGCGCGAGCTGTGTCGGCAGGCCCCCCGCACGGGTCACGGCCAGCGCCAGCATCGGCGTGTTGGTGTCGATCAGCCCAGGCCCGGTTTCACCGACCGCAAACAGCTCGTCACCGCTCGAGGCAATCGCGACCCGCGGCCGGCGAAACACCTCGACGTGGGTCAGGCCTTGCGCCCACAACACCGCGGCGTCGGGTACGCCCAGGGCTCTGCCAGCGTCGAAGAGCGTCTGCCCTTCTTTCACGTCTTCACCCCGCAGCCGCACGTTGCCGCCTGGCCTCACCGGCAGCGGGAGGATCTCGACGCGATCGCCCTCGAGCACCCGTGTGTTCTCTTGCATCACCACCGCGTCGGCACCCTGCGGCATCGGAGCGCCCGTCATGATGCGCGAGCACTGACCGGCACCAAGCGACTCCTTCGGTTGCTGACCCGCGAAAATTTTTTCGATGATCTGCAGCTGACCGGGGCAGTCGATCGATCGCACTGCGTAGCCATCCATCGCGGAGTTGTTCCACGGGGGGAGGGTGCGGCTCGCGGTGATCGCCACACTGAGCGCGCGGCCAACGGCGTGTTCGATTTCGACCCGCTCTGACCCCAGCGGCTTCGCCAGCGCGAGCACCTTTCCCAGCGCTTCTTCGAAGGGCAGCATCGCGCGCTTCTGCCAGCTTCGTTCAGCTCTGAAAACCAAGAGGAATTGCAGAGGTTTGCATTGACACCCGAGCTTGAAATGGGTACTGGCACTCCATCTTCGCCGGTTCGGCGCAGACAACGAAGGAGACAGCGTTGGCCAGCAAGAAGGCGAAACCCGCTGCCCGAAAGACGAAGCCCACTCCGAAAGCAAAAGCTGCTTCGAAGAAAGCTCCGGCGAAAAAGGCAAAACCCGCAGCTCCCGCGAAGGCTAAACAGGTTGCGAAACCTGCGCCCAAGCCTGTCAAACCCACCAAGCCGGTCGCGGCCCTAGTTGCGGCCAAAATACCGAAATCGCTGGCAAAAGCGGCAGGCAAACCGCCCGCGCCCCCGGCTGAGACCAAGAAGGCCGAGCCCACGCCGATGTTCAGTGCGCCCCCGCGCAGGGCCGATGGCTGGTTGGGGCCGCTGCCTGACAAGGCGCTCCCCCGGCAGACCAAGTTGCCGCCCGAGGCCGAGCTGCTCACCAAGCGCGAGATGGAGCAGGTGTTGACCGTTGGTCAACGCGGCGCCGTCGGCGAAGGGTCGCTCAAGGGCAAGCTCGTCGTCTACCAGGGGTTCCCCTACCTCGAGGTGATCGGCCGCGACAAGCGCGAGCTGTGGTTCATGCTCCAGGGGCCTGATCAAGAAGTGTTGCCGGCCTACGGAGACCACCGCGTCTCGGTGAACGGCCTGATTCGCCGCAACCACGCGTACGGCGGCCTGGTCGATGTGCGCAAGTACTCGGCGAAGAAGCCCGACGTCGAAGTCGTGGCGGTCGCGGCGACTGAAGAGCCGGTCGACGAGCACAAGCTGCGGCTGCTCTCGCCTGGCGAGGTCACCACCATCGCGAACCCCGGCATGGCCGTGGGCGTGAAGGGTTTTGCGACCCTGCGAGGCCGCCTCGAGATGAGCGGCGAAGAGTTCTACCTGGTCGTGTCGAACCCCGGCACGCGGCAGCAAGTCGCGTTCACGCTCGAGGGCAAGGCCACCAAGGGGCTCAAGAAGTACATCGGCGAAGTGATGGTCGCGACTGGCGTGGTCGAGAAATCGACTCCGTGGGGTGGCACCATTCAAGCCGAGTCGGCCGAGGCCCGCGCGCCAGAATATCCTCCGGTCTCGCGTGACTCGATCGACGTGGTCGCGGTCGAAGGCGTGAGCGCTCAGCCGAAGCAGGTCGAAGTTCGGTTGAACCACGGCCTCACCGTGAAGCTGCAAGAGAAGCAGGGGCACGTGTGGGCGATCGAGCCGCAGACGGCCAAGCGGGTCAGCCTCCGCGAAGTGTCATTGCGGCACGAAGCGGGCACGCCGGTGCGCGAGTTTTTCTTCACTCCGCGCAACCCGGGCCACCAAGAGATCGACTTCTTCTTGGGCAAGGTTCACAACCCGATGCAGTTCAGCAAAACGTTCAAAGTGATCGCCAACGTCAAGGCACCGGAGCCCGTCGTCCCGTGAGGAGCCTCTGACGAAGCGGTCAGACACATGCATGCGCCACCGTCAGGGTGAACAGCGCAGCTCACAGGCCAGCGAACCGCGAAGGAGCGGGGCGCTGGCCTGTCGTCTTTTCAACAAAGGAAGTACCTCGTGAGTATCGATGCAGCCCAAGTTCTGTCGTTAATCGGCAGCGCTGGGCGATTAGTAGGTCTGAAAGAAATTTTGAGAGCAGGCGAACTGAACCCTGGGGTTCAGAACGACCTGAAGCGCATCTTGCGCGAATTGGTTCGCTCGGGGCAGCTGGAGCAAGACGGTAAACGCTTCGGGCTGCCGGGCAAGAAGCACACGCAGAAGTCGGGCCCCGCGTGGAAGGGCAAGCCCGCCAAGGCGGCCACTCCGGCAGCACCGGTGAAGGGCGCGAAGAAGCCGGCGCCTCGCGGCCGGTTCGTGCGCCAGTGGGGTGAGGGGTTCGTGAGCGACGCGAAGGCGGCGGCTCCGGCGCCCGCGGCGAGAGGCAAGAAGAGCGCGGCGGTGAAGGCGATCTCCGCGCCGCCCCCGCCGACGCCACCGCGACCCGCGGCGGTTTCGAAGAAGGGTGCACCCAAGGGCCGGCACCAGCAGCAGAGCAAGGCCGCCGGGCCTCCGCCGCCAGCCGCGCGTGGCACCCTGGTCACCGGCATCATCAATCACCACCGTGACGGCTTCGCGTTCGTCAAACCGCTGGGAGCGAAGACCGGCGAAGACATCTTCATTCCTCCCGAGCAGGCGCGGCAGGCGTTGGATCATGACCAGGTCGTCGTCGAGGTCATTCGCGAGCGCGACGGCAGGTCATCGGGCCGGCTGGTCGAGGTCAAGGCGCGCACCCGGCAGATGGTGATCGGCGTGTACCACGAGCGACCCGAGGGCTGTTTCGTCACTCCGCGGGAGGCAGAGCTCGGCGGCATTCGGGTGCCGAAGACCCAGCTCGCGCGCGATGGAGATCAGGTCAAGGTGCGCCTGGGCGTCGGCGAGAAGTTGCTCGGCCCTCACGTGCAGCTGGTCGGTGAGGTCGCGGGCTCGTTGGGGTCGCAAGACGACCACTCGATTGAAGTGCTGTCGGTGGCGTACTCGAAGGGCTTTCAAGACGAGTTCCCCCCCGAGGTGATGGACGAGGCCGACGCCTTTGCCCTCGAGGTCAGCGCGCAGGAGGCCAAGGCTGAAAACCGCCATGATCTTCGCAAGATGCAGCTGGTCACCATCGACGGTGAAGACGCGCGCGACTTCGACGACGCGATCTACGTCGAGCCCGATGGCCACGGGTGGCGGCTGGTCGTCGCGATCGCCGACGTGACCCACTACGTGCGTGAAGGCACCGAGCTCGACACCGAAGCCCTGCGCCGCGCCACCAGCGTGTACCTGCCAGGCCGTGTGCTGCCGATGTTGCCCGAGCGGCTCTCGAACGGCTTGTGCTCGCTCAAGCCCGATGTCGACCGGCTCTGCATGGTCGCCGACATGAAAATCGACCGCACCGGCACCACCACCCACACCCAAGTGTACCCGGGCGTGATGCGCAGCGCGGCACGCTGCACCTACACCGAAGTACACCAGGTGTTGAACGGCGAGAACGTGCCGCACCGCAACGCCTTCAAGCCGCTCTTCGAGAAGGCCAACACGCTGGCCAAGACGCTCACCGAGATGCGCCGCAAGCGCGGCTCGATTGAGTTCGACTTGCCCGAGACGCGGGTCGAGCTCGATGACAAAGGCATGCCCAAGGGCATGGTTCGCCGCGAGCGCTGGGAGAGCCACAAGCTCGTCGAAGAATGCATGCTCGCCGCCAACGAAGCGGTCGCGCGGTTCTTTCGCGAGCAGGAGCTGCCCACGGTCAACCGGTTTCACGACGAGCCCGACGAAGACAAGCTGTCGACCTTCATCAGCCTGCTCGGCGCGTACGGCATACCCGTCAAAGGGGGCGGCGACGCGCTCTCGTCGACCGAGCTCAACGTCATCTTGAAGAGCCTCGAGGGGCACCCGGAGCAACGGGCCCTCAACCAGCTGGCCCTGCGCTCGATGATGCAAGCCGTCTACTCGTCGAAGCACACCGGGCACTACGGCCTGGGCGCCGAAGACTACCTGCACTTCACTTCTCCGATTCGCCGCTACCCCGACTTGCTGGTGCACCGGCTGCTCAAGGAGCTGTGGGGCAAGAAGAAGAAGGGCGCGATGCAGAGCGACGCTCAGGTCGAGAAGCTCGAGGCGATGTCGCAGCAGTCGTCTGAGCGAGAGCGCGCGGCGATGCAGGTCGAACGAGAGGTGAACCAGCTCTACTCGTGCTTGCTGATGAAAGACCGGGTCGGCGAAGAGTTCGAGGCGACCGTCGCCGGGCTCTCGGAGAACGGGTTCTACGTCGAGCTCAACGAGCTGTTCGTCGATGGCTTCGTCAAGGGCGAGACCATCTACCCAGACTTCGAGCTCGAGACCGCGACCTACTCGCTCAACTTCACCAATGGCCGGGTCGTCAAGGTCGGGCAGAAGTGCCGGGTCGTGCTGACCTCGGTCAACCTGAAGCGCAAGCAGATGGACTACGAGGTCATCTCGTTCGAGGGCGAGCAGCCGGTGCAGCGCCGATCGCCGGGGGCTCCTGTGGGCCGCGAGCGCGGTGGGCGAGACAAGCAGCCGCAGCGGTTTCAGGGCGGTGGCGGAGGGTCTCGTGGCAAGCCCAACCCGCATCGACGACAGGCGGGCGGCGCCTCGAACAGGCCTTACGACAAGCGCCGTGAACCGCCTCCGCAAATGCCGACGCCGCAGCAGCACCACGCGGCGACGCGCCCGGCTGCCCCTGCGACCGATGAGGCGGCTGGCCCGCGCAGCTTCGACCCTCGCGCCGTGCTCGACCGGTTGTGGAAAGAGCGGGGTGGCAAGCCCAAGGGCGAGGCCGAGAGCGCCCCCAGACGCTTCGAGTCGAAAGACAAGGGCAGCGGCGGCGATCGCGACCGTGGCGGTGGGTCACGCTCGGGCCGTTGGCGTCGATAACCTCTCGATTTGTAAGAATAAAATCATGAGCAAGTGCCTCGGGGGGCCTCGCGCCCCGTGGGGCACTTTTGTTAGAACCGCCGGCCATGTCGACCATCAACGTCAAGCCGGGTGTTCAGTTTCAGCCGCAACTCTACGCGCAGCCTGAGCCGAAAGAGTGGCTCGAGGCGGTCGGCAAACAGCTCGAGACGATGGGCGTCTCCCTGATGATCGACGATGCGGCCATGGGCAAGGTCACCGTCAGAAACAGCGCTGAGCTCCAAGCGGCGTTCACCGCCCTGCAAGCCGCGTCGACGACGGCCGAGGCCAAGGCGTACATCAGCGATTTGTTCGAGGCGCTCGACGACGTGGTCAAGGGCGACGCGAAGACCGTGACTGGCGACAGCTTCGACTTCTCGGCCCAGAGCAATGCCTCGAAGGCGCTCGGGTTGGGTGACGGCGTCGCTGGCAACTACGCGGGGCCAGACAGCGAGTTCGGCAAGGCCGCGATCAGCAAGCCGCAGAGAACGATGGTGATCGACGCGAACACGTTTCAAGTCGTCGCCGGCCCGCTCGACAGCATCAACCACATGAGCACCGAGACCCTCAAGGGGGCCAAGGTCGCCTACGGCCGCGACGGTGAAGAGGTCGAAGACACCCGCGTCGTCACCGGGCTCACGACCGAACAGACGGTGCAGCTGGCGATCAACTCGCTCGACGACTTGCAGCGCTCCAAGGCCTCGGTTGGCCAGACGGTCGGCGTGGTGCCGCTCGATGAAATGACGTGGGACAGTGAGTCGCATGCCTTGCGCCGCGCCAACCCCTATGTGTCTTTCTCGCTCGACAGCCGCAGCCTCGAGCTGAACCCGAACACGGGGCAACCCCGCGTCGGCGTCGGCCGCGACTTCTTCTTCGACTCGTTCATGGCGAAGAAAGATCTGAGCACCGGGGCTCTGAACAAACAGCTTCAAGACGCCGACCTGATGTTCAGAACCCGCATTCGCTACGGCAGCGACAAAGACCCGTTCACCGAGACGCGGGTGTTGGTCGGCATGAAGCAGGGCACGTCGATCGACTCAGACGGTACCAAGCACGCTCGCAAGATCGACAACCGTACCGACAGCGCGAATCAGAAGGTGTTCGACACGCTCACCCAGACCGCGCAGACCGGCGTCATCGACGCCTCGTGGGGGTGGTCGGGCTCGGGCCAAGTCGCTCCGGCGGCCGAGGCGATGTACCGGGTGGCCCTGCAGAAGGGCATCACCGACGACGTTGGTGGAGAAACCGGCGTGCTGGCGATGGAGCCCGGCGCCGTCGCTCGGCAGATTCGCGGTCGCTATCACCTCAATGAGACCGATCAGTCGTCGCTCCTCCAGGCCTTCAGCGAGGCCGGAGAGCCGAAGATCAAAGAGCTCGCTGCGTTGATCTCAGCGGCTCCAGATTGGGCGGCGTCGGGTTCTTCGCTGTCGAAGGCCGATCTACTGGCACAGGCCAACGCCTTGCTCGATCGCAGCGCCATCGTCAGCGCGGCCGCCGCGGGTATCGAGAAGATCGCGCCCGGTACCACGGTCGACAAGAAGCTCATCGACTCGCTCTGGCCCGACCAACCGGTCACCACCCGTGAACAGGCCAAGCTGCAGCGCGCGGTCGTCGACGCGATTCGCACGCAGTTCGACGCGTTCTCGCAGAACGTCGATGACCTGCAGCGCAACATCGGCGGGAGCACCTCGAAGTCGGTTCGCGAGGCTGGCAACGCCACCGACGTACGTGACTTCTTGAGGCAAAAATCGGCGGTCTCGCGCTTCATGGCCGGTGCGCTGGCGAACCCAGAGAGCAAGGTCGACGCGGCCAAGCCCGAGACCTTCGTCGCCTACGCGAAGAAGATCATCGCGATGACTGACGCGAAGGAGCGCGCCAAGCTGCTGCAAGGGCTCAGCCTCGGGCTCGATCAGCTCGGCGCGATGAACGAAGACGCGTTCACATCGGCGGTGAAGATCGACGGCGGGCTCGGCAAAAAGCAGACCTATGACGCGTACTTGGCGGCCTTCGATGCGCAATCGACTGGCGCCAACAAAGACGTGTTCACTGCCGAGTTGGGCGCGTATCTCGCGGCCAAGAAGAGCCCCGCGCTCTCGACCGCGGCGAACAAAGAGAAGGTCATCGGTGACCTGCGCAAGAACCTGCTGACCGCGCACGCCGAAGTGCTGCATCGCCAGGTCGAAGGCGCCGGCGCATGGGGCCAGGGCACCTGGTTCAACAACTACCGGGAGAAGATGTTGAACATCAACCCCCAGGGGTGGAACTTCATCATCGGGTCGATGGACTACACCGAGTTCTACGACGCGAAGACCGGTGGAGCGCTGACCTTCCCCGAGCGCGTGAGCCGCAAGCCGCTCGACCCCGCGAAGATGACCGGCGCGATGATCTCGAACGACGTGCAGATCGAGCTCGAAGCCGAAGAGGGCTACACCGGTGCGATTCGCCGCGCGCAGTACAGCCTCAATGGTGCCGGAGCGGGCCTGGCGATGGATTACGCGCTCGCCAAGGGCATCACCTCAGTGACCGCGGGCGACGCCGCCGGGTTCGAGAAGTGGTTCGCCGAGCAAGCTGCGCTGCCGACTGACAAGCGCGAAGCGTTCGTCAATGACGTCAATGCGTTCGCGAAGTCGAAGGGCTCCCCCATCGACATGGCCAAGGTGATCAACTCGCTGGCCGAGCAAGAGAAGTCGATCGGTGTCTTGGCGGGCTTCGCGAAGGTGTCGAACCCGACGTTGAACTCGGGCGATCGCAAGGCGCTCGAGGAGTGGTACCGCACCCAGGCCTCGCTGCCCGAAGAGAAGCTCAACGACTTCTTGACCCAGGTGGCGCAGTACGCGGCGGCGCAGAAGAGCGAGATTCCGCTTTCTCCGAACTTGCTGCGCACGCTCGACTTCAAGCCCTTCGCCGGCACCAACGTGGGCCAAGACGTGACGAAGCACGCGGTCTTGGTCGAGGACTACAACGTCTCGAACGAGGTCTGGTCGATGGTCAAGCAGTCACAGCGCGACCTGTCGAACGCGCGCGGTGGCGACGTGCAGCGGGTGCTCAAGCTCAACAACATCAAGGGCGCCAAGTGGGAGCCGCCCACCAAGGCCAAGGGCGACTACGCCATCGACCTCGCTCTTCCTTAAAGCCCGGCGACTTTGCTCGCCGCGCTGAGCTCCCAGGAGAATTTCACCTTCTGGGTGCCGTTGGGCGGCAGGGTCAGCTCGATGCGAGCGATGCCCTCTTTGCTCACCGGGCCCGGAGCGGGTGAGCAGTCTTTGGGCAGCAGCTGCACCTCGACGTCTTTGACCTCTGAGACGGGTACCCGCTCTTCGAGAATCACTTTGTGCGCGTGCCGGCTGGCGTTCGAGACGTGCAGGGTGATGAATTTCTTCGTGCTTTTGCGCCCGGTGAGCTTGGCCTCGTCGCGTTTCTCTTCGACGTCGCGGCTGACCTGAACCCCGTCTTCGCTGCCGAACGAGAGCTTTACGGTTTCTCCGGCTGCGGCGAAGGGCAGCTGGCCCCGCCCGACGAAGCCGTCGTTGCGAATGAGATCGACCGGGCCGGCGAGCAAGACTTGACCACTGGTGTTGCCGAAGCGCGCGATGGTCGAAACCACGTTCGTCAGCTCGGCCGGGCACACCCGCTCGATTTGGGCAGGCGCGGTGAAGCTAGACAAGGCCACCCGGTGTGGCTGGCCATCACTGGGCACGGTGCGCTTGCCGGGGGCTTGAAGCAACCGGGCTTCGCCTCCGTCATCGAGGCCCGGCAGCTCGGGAGTCGCGCCGCCTTCGCCAGCGGTTTGAATGACCTCTTCGCGAATCGACACATCGATGACCCGCTTCTCTTCTGCAGCCTTGGGGCGCGTGTGCAGCCGATCTTCCACGAGGGTCGGGGGCGTGGTGCCCAGGGTCGGCCGCGCGGTCGAGAAGGCGAGCTCGACCTGGTGCCACGCTTCGCCGGTGCGCTGCCAGACCACCGCTTCGGCCTCGAGCAACACCGAGTCGCCGCGCAATGACGCGCGGTAGGCAGGCCTCCACACCGCGCACGGCACCAGGTAGCTGACCCGTGCCTCGACCTGGCCAGGGCTCGGCGCGTCGACGGTGATGGTCAAGAAGCACTCGAAGTCGGTCTCCTTCGCTTCAGACGCCGACACCGCGCGGCGGGCCTCGGTGAGCAGGGCCTGGCTCTGGGCATGGGCTTGCTCGGCTTCGCGAAGCTCGAGGTTCGCTTGGGCCTGGCGGCTGTCGAGCACGTCGAGCTGGGTGGCCCAGACGGCGATCTCGGCACGGCCCACCGCGGTGAGCTCGGCCATCGCTCGCAGCAGGTCGGCGCGGGTCTGTGAGAGCAGCAAGACGCGCGCGGTCAATCGGGTGACGACGTCATGGTCGGCGGTGACCGTGTCGGTGAGCTCTTCGACCCGCAACCGCAGGGCCGAGGCGTCGACCGGCACTCCGCCAGCGGGCTTTTCACGCCAGCGCCGGGTGAGCCTCGAGTCAATCATCTTCGCGCCCTGCACCTCGACTTTGAGCGAGCGATCGACGGCGACCAGCGGCAAGCCATGAACCTCGAAGGTGGTCAGCCCCGCCTTGGCGGCGACGAGGGTGCCCTTGCGCTCGACCTGGGCGCGGTCTTCCATCACGACGACGCGGGTGACTGGGAGCATGTCAGCTCCTCCTGTTGCCGCCGACCAACATGCGGTCAGCGGGGATTCGAACGGTGAACTGCGCTTTGAGCGTCGTGCTCTGGCCGGGCGGCACGGTGATCACCCAGCGCCGCGCGCCGTTGGTGACGACGCCGTCGATGGGCTGTTCGAGCTTCTCCCACGGGGGTGAGACGTTCGATTCTTCGACCTTCACGTCTTTCTCGTTGGGGTCGGGCCAGGGCACCCGCTCGCGCACCTCGAGGTTGGCGGGGGCGGCCAGGCGGTTGCTCACCTCGATGCTCAGCTCGTGCGGCATCACCGCAGAACCGCCGAGAAAACCGCCAGTGGTCTCGGTGAATTGCGTCTTGCGAGCGACTTTAATCGCCTCTTCGACGCCGAGGCCGAGGCGCTCATTGTTCGCGCCGGGGGCGATGGCTGGCAGCGAGGTGGTCATCAAGAACTCGTCACCGGCCGAGACATCAACGGGCCCGGGGAGCAGCGCGTGCGGCGACGTATTGTGAATCGCCAGCGTTCGGTACACCTTGGGTTCGACCGACGGCACGCACACGTACTGCGGCGTGAGGCCGACCTGGCAGGTCATCACCGGCACCGTGACCCACTTGCCGCTCGAGGGCACGTCGAGGCGGGCCTGGCAGTCGTAGCGGTAGTCGAAATACTCGAGCGAATCGACGGTGCTCGCACCCGGTGGCAGCGGCAGGTACGTGACGTCGTTCGCTTTGCTGCGCGCGATGTTGACGACCTGCATCACCACGTCGACCTGCACCGAGACGCCCATCGCGAACGACATCGCCCACGGAGAGACGGGGGTGAGCCTGCCGCGAGACGTGCCGGCCTCGAGCGTTTCGGCCATCATCAGCAAGTCGTAGTCGCGCATATCATCGGCCAATTGCGTGGCGGCCCCAACACCGCCGCCCCGTGCGTCTGGCAGCTGAAAGGAGCCGGTAGACTCGAGGTCTATGCCCTCTTCCATCGCGGCCTCTTTTTCGTATGAGGGTGCGGAGTCGGCGAGCGCGGAGAGATCGTCGATGCTCGAAATCTCGCCGAGGCGGGAGGCCTGCCCCCGTGGCGCAACGCTGCGCCTTCGAGCCATCTCCGGCGGAGACGCGCCTCCAAAGCCCGCGGTCGGCGCCGGCATCGACGCGCTCACCATTGGCGCGGCGGCTTTCTTGGCCTTCATCGGTGCCGCCTGCGGCCTCATCACTGGGGGCGGCGGCGGGGCCACCGCGCGGGTCTCGGCGCGCTCAACGGCGGGCCGCATGGCATCGAAGGCTTCGAACAAGGCCTCGAGCCCCTGTGGGGGTTCACGCCACCCTGATCTGGCCGGAGGCGGCTGCGCGCGACCGATTCGCAACGACTTGAGCTCGGGCAGATCGGTGCGGCGGGTCAACGACGCGGTCGACAGCGCCAGTGAAACGCCCGCCCAGTCTTCGCCAGTGTTTTGGGCAATCGAAGCGCGCATCGCGAGCACTCCGCCGCTGAAGCCTTTGCCCAATCGCAGCTGGTAGTTCGGAGCCCACCGTGCGCCCGGCACCTGGTACTCGACAGTTAGCTCGAAGGCCGTGCCGGTCGTGGGAGCCGAGAAGGTCACCACCGCTGCGCGAGTGACTTTCGCTCGCTCGGTGCGTACGGCGGTCGAGGCCTCCCCCAGCCGGCGATTGGCGAGGGTGAGCGCCTCTTGCGCGTCGGCGACTCGTTTTCGCAGCACCCGGCGGGCCTTCAACCGCGTGACCAGCCGGCCTTCGACGAAATCGGCCAACGCCAGGGTGGCATCGACCGCGGCTTCGCGCGGCGGGTCACCCGGGTTGTGCTCGAGCGCCTGCGGCTGCAACGTCTGCAGCTCGTCGATGTCGTTTTCGAGCTGACGGAGCTCAGCGCTGAGCGCGTTGAAGCTCGCTTCAGCTGCCCGCACCGACTTCTGCTCGGCTGCCGCGTCGACCGCCTCTGAGAGCTCGACGTCGAAGGCCGCGCGCACATCGAGCACCCGCACTCCGGCTGACACCCTGGCCCGCAGGGAGCCCGGCAAGAGCGCCAGCGGCAACCCAACCACCCGGACCTGCTCGGGTATCGCCTGGTCGGCGCTCAGCTTGACCACCCGGGTGCAGACCGCGCCCTCGCGGTAAATCGTTACGGTCTCAAGAGCAGAATGAAGGTTCACAGAGGCTCCAACGAGCGGGGTGCGAATTTGGTGACACTCAAACCGTGATGCCGGGGATCTTCACGCCGCGCTCTTTGGCGGTCTTGATCGCCTCGTCGTACCCGGCGTCGGCGTGACGAATGACGCCCATACCGGGGTCTGACGCCAGCACGCGAGCGATTCGCCGGCCAGCCGCTTCGGTGCCGTCGGCGACGATCACCTGGCCCGCGTGGAGCGAGTAGCCGATGCCGACTCCGCCGCCGTGGTGAAACGAGACCCACGACGCGCCGTTCACCGCGTTGATCATCGCGTTCAAGATGGGCCAATCGGCGACTGCGTCGGTGCCGTCTTTCATTGCCTCGGTCTCGCGATTCGGAGACGCGACCGAGCCGCAGTCGAGGTGATCTCGGCCGATCACGATCGGGGCTTTGACCTTGCCGGTCTTGACCAGGTCGTTGAACAGCGCGCCGGCCTTGTCTCGCTCGCCGTAGCCAAGCCAGCAAATGCGCGCGGGCAGGCCTTGAAAGGCGACCTTTTCGCCGGCCATCTGCAGCCACCGAACCATGTGTTTCTTGTGGGGGAACAGCTCGATCAGCGCGCGGTCGGTGACCCGAATGTCTTCAGGGTCGCCAGAGAGGGCCACCCAGCGAAACGGGCCCTCGCCGCGGCAGAACATTTCGCGAATGTAGGCGGGCACGAAGCCTTGGTAGTCGTAGGCGTTGGTGACTCCGGCTTTGACGGCGCCAGCGCGCAGGTTGTTGCCGTAGTCGAACACGTGCGAGCCGCGCTCTTTGAACGCCAGCATCGCGCGCACATGCTCGCCCATCGCGGCGGTCGACTTCTCGACGTAGGCCTTGGGGTCGCTGACTCGCAACGCGAGTGCCTGCTCGAGCGACATGCCATTGGGCACGTAGCCGGCGAGGGGGTCATGAGCGCTGGTTTGATCGGTGACCAGGTCGGGCTTGAAGCCGCGACGAATGAGCTCAGGCAGCACGTCTGCGCAGTTGCCGATGAGACCGATCGATTTTGCGACCTTTCGCTCCTTGGCATCGGCGACCTGAGCGAGGGCATCGTCGAGATCTTTGGCGATGACGTCGAGGTAGCGCGTCTCGACCCGGCGTCGCGCGCGCGTGGGGTCGACGTCGACCGCCAACATCACGCCGCCGGCCATCGTGCAGGCGAGGGGCTGTGCGCCGCCCATGCCGCCGAGGCCTCCGGTGAGCACCACGCGGCCAGCGAGGTCGGGCGTGCCGAAGTGTTTGCGGCTGGCCTCGACGAAGGTCTCGTAGGTGCCCTGCAAGATGCCCTGGGTGCCGATGTAGATCCACGAGCCGGCGGTCATCTGGCCGTACATCATCAGGCCTTTGCGCTCGAGGTCGCGAAAGTGCTCCCAGTTGGCCCAGTGGCCGACCAGGTTCGAGTTGGCGATCAACACCCGTGGCGCGTCGAGGTGGCTGCGAAAAATGCCGACCGGCTTGCCCGACTGCACCATCAACGTCTCGTCGTCTTCGAGCGACTGCAGCGACTTCACGATGTTGTCGAAAGCGGGCCAATCGCGCGCGGCCTTGCCGGTGCCTCCGTAGACGACCAAATCGTCGGGGCGCTCGGCGACCTCGGGGTCGAGGTTGTTCATCAACATGCGCAGGGCGGCTTCTTGAACCCAGCCCTTGCACGAGCGGGTGCTGCCTCGGGCAGCGCGAACGACACGGGGGCCTGACGTCATCGTGAGAGTCTCCTTGAAAAGTCGGCGGACTGTAGACCAGGCATCGGGTAGGAGCACTGCATGTCGCGACAGCTGGCCATCGGCATTTTGGTCGGGTTCGCGGCGGCGATGGCGCTCATCTCGTGGGCTGCGAGGGGGCCAAAGCCTGAGGTGCATCAGTTCGATGCGGGGCACGAAGAAGCTGCAGCGACGCGCACCTTGCCGTACCTTCGCGGCGTGTCGACGCAGAGATTGACGATCGGGCCTCGGCCGTTCGGGCCTTTGGGCACCGACGGAGGCCTATGAGACGTGCCACGCGATTGACCGCAGTGTTGATGCTCGCCGGGTGCGCCCACACGGCCGAGCCGGTGCCTCCCGTGATTGAGAAGCCGATCGTGTTGGCCGTGCTCTCGGACGCCGAGGCGCGCGCGGTGACCGAGCGGTTCGTGAATGCGGCCGAGCAACGCGACTTCGCCGCAGCGTTTTCAATGCTGTCTGGGCCGCTGCGGGAGCGGTACACGCCCGAGCGGCTTGGCCGTGACTTCGATGCCGAACCACTGGCCAAAGAGAGGCTGGCGAGAATTCGGGCTGCGCTTGGTGGGCCGTTCACGATGACCCCTCAGAAGGCCGTGCTGCCCCTGGGTGCTGAAAAAGCCTTCACGCTCGTGCACGACGGCAGCACCTGGCGGGTCGTGTCGCTCGAGTAGCTCAGCTCTCTTTTTCGAGGGCCGCGATGATCATCGAGAGATCTTCTTCTTCTTCGACCACCTCGACGTCTTCGGTTGGGCGCTTCGCTGGGGCGCGCGTCACCGGGGCCAGCTTCGGAGTCGCGAGTACGGGCTCCGCCTCCGCAGCGGCAGCGTGCACGAAGTCAGTCTTGCGGTTGAGCCATTCGCCATAGCGCGCGAAGGTGTAGCTGCCGTCGGTGGCACCCGTCTCGATGGCGCTGCTCAGCTTGAAGAACTGCCCCGACCGAATCACCGCCTTCGTCGCGGTCGTCGCCATCAGAATTTCGCACTCGGGCACCAGCATCTTCTGCCCCTCGTGAAAGCGGAGCCGCTGCGCGACGGCGCCGACGAGCACCTCGGCCAGCTGCGCACACATCGACGCCTGCACCTCGGGCGCAAAGGCACCGACCAAGCGTTGCATCGCCTCGACCGTGCTCGAAGAGTGCAGGGTGGCGAGCACCAGATGCCCGGTCTCGGCAGCGGCGAGGGTCAAGCGCATCACCTCGGGCTCACGGAGCTCTCCGACCATCAGCACGTCGGGGTCTTCACGGAGGGCGTCGATGAGGGCCTGCTCGAATGACGGCGTGTCGCGGCCCACCTCGCGCTGGCGAATGAATGATTTTCGGGGTGTGAGCGCGTACTCGACGGGGCTCTCGACTGTGATGATGTGCCGGGCTTCGCGCAGGTTGATTTCCTGCAGCAACGCCGCGAGCGTCGACGTCTTGCCCGCGCCGGTGGGCCCGCAGACGAGCACCAGGCCGTGCGTGGGCACAACCAGCCGAGCGAGATCTGGGTGCAGGTTGAGAGTCTTGAGCGTCGCGTGTGAGCTGGCCAGGAGTCGAATCGCGAACCCGACCCCACGGCTACTTCGGAGAATGTTGAGGCGGCACCGCTGAGCGGCGAAGACGCGCGAAAGGTCGGCCGAGCCGCGATCGACGAACGCGTTCCACTCGTCGCCGAGAATGTCGCGGGCCATCGCCGTGAGCACCGCCGGAGGGATCACCTCGGCGTGCTTTCGAAGCGCCCCCCGAACTCGAAACGTTGCGGGCATGCCCCCCTCGAGGTGCACGTCGCTCGCGCCTTGCTCTTTGGCTGCCTGAATCAGTGATTCGATGCGCATCGTCAGTAACCAAGCAGAATGAGTACGGGTTTGCCGAGCAATTCAGCGGCCAGCGGTAACCGTCGAGAAGTCAGGTGTACGCCTGAGCTCACCGCGCCAGATTGTCGACGGCCACAGGCCCCGACGGCGTCATTCTGTCACCTCGGCACGAGGCGCGGAGATCATCGCCTCGAGCTGCCCGGAGAGGCCCAGGTGGTCGGCCGCGCTCTGGAGAAGGAGCCGCTCTTTGCGGTCGATTCGCCCATCGATCAAGGCCATCGCAATCAGCTCCTGCAAGAAACTCTCGGCCTCACCACTGCCCCTGACGATGAGCCGATCGAACAGGGCCGGGCCCGCCGTCAAGGCGAGCTCGACGTTCGCGAACGGCACGTTCCACCGTTCGGCACACAGTCGCAGCAGCTTCTTCTCTTTCGCGTCAACCACTCCGTCTGCCGCCGCCATCGCAGCCATCAAGTAGAGCAACCGCTGGCGCTCCTCCTGATCGACCCGTCTGGGAGCCGCCTCGACCCGGTTCATTTGCCGCGCTTGGTGCCCCCATGACTCCCACGAGGCGATTTCTCGAATCACCCAATCGCGCTCGCCAGTCGCGAGCATCGTGCCGCAGAACTCGCACGACACCGACGCGTTGTCTGACAGGGGCGCTCCGCAATTGGGGCAGCGCGAGGTCGAGAGCCCGTTTGCCTTCACGGTCTGGGCCCCGCTCTTGCGATGCAACGTGAACACCGAACGCTGGGGCATCGGGGGCAGGGTGCCCGGCTTCTGCGCGTTCACGACGGTGCCGCTGCGAGCGCTCCACCGAACCTCGAGGTGGGCGAGATCTCGGTCTGCGCTCTGCGACAACGCGAGGGTATTGACCGCGCCGACCGTGCACTCGAGAAACACCTTGTGCTTGCCCTGCGCGGCGAGCGCGTCGAGCTCGGTTTTGACCCGTGCCGTCACCTCGGGGTCGGCGATCTTCGACAACTTCGCTGCCTCGCCCGTTGCCTGCGCGTCGACCCACTTCCAGAAACACAGCGAGGCCCGGTCTTCGAGCGCCTCGGTGTTCAATTCGGGGTCACGCCGCCGTGAATCGGCCAGGCCAGTCACTTCGGCCCCCTCGGAGCCCCGGTACTCGCTGCCCTGCGTCATCTCAGCCAAGACCCAGTCGTAATTGCCCGAGTTGACGATGGCCTTACAGAACTCGCACTGATTCGAGGCACCCCCATTGAAGGGAGCGCCGCAATTGGGGCACCCGCCCTGGCTGTCTTTGGTGACCGCTCCGGGCTTTCGAACGAAGCTCCACACCTCGGTGAAGGGCTCGAGCGGCTTCTGCTTGGCCAGGCCACGCGCCTGCTCGTCGCTCATCGAGCTCGCCGCGTCGTCGTCGCGGGCCTGCGCGTTGACCCGCAGATGCACGGTATCGAAGAAGGGAGACTGCTCGAGGCCGATGATCTTCAGGTCGATCACCTGCGTGTCGGCGATCGCATCGCGCACACCTTGCAGGTCGAGCAACTTGAGCTGAATTGAAAGCCTGGTGAACGTCGCGTCTGACAGGTACCGGCGCACCGGTTCGAGGTTGCGCGTGAACCATGACTCCTGAACCTCGAGAAACAGCTTTCGGGTGCGGTCGAGAAAGGCGATCAAATCGAACTGCGGGTCTTGCTTCTTCAGCGCGCCGACCCAGCGATCGACATCGCGCGACGCGACCGTCGTCTGGCGTCGCATTTCGGCTTCATCGAGCGCCTGCCGGGTCGTGTCAGAGCCCTCGCGGCGCCGAATCACGAAGAAGATGATCACCACCACGACCACGAGGGGTATGCCGACGGCCGGGTAGCGAAAGACCAGCTGAAACAGCACCTGAAAAATCAGCTCGCCGATGCCGCTGTCGCCGCCGGAGTCACTGCTTCGACCGGAGTCGTAGTGTTCTCCGCCGCCGACTCGAGCCAAGGCTGCGGTCGCGGTGACGAGCAAGGCCAGGGCGAGCGTTCGCACGGCACCCTAAAGAGCATAACGAGCCGTGTCATCGCAACTGCGGTGACGCGCGTGGGCGCTGTTGGTACACGGGCGCCCCATGTCGATGAATCAGAAGCTCTCGAAGCTCACCCAGGCCGCGATGCACGGCGGCGCTGACAAGTACCACGCGAAGAACACTGAAATCGGCAAGCTGTTCGCCCGCGAGCGCATTCGGCTGCTCATCGACGAGGGCTCGTTCATCGAAGAGGGCAAGCTCGCCAACAACCTCGACCCCGAGCTGCCCAGCGACGGCGTGGTCACCGGCCTGGGTCGCATCGAAGGCCGCATCGTGGCGATCATGGCCAACGACTCGACCGTCAAGGCCGGCTCGTGGGGCGCTCGCACCGTCGAGAAAATTCTCCGCATTCAAGAGATCGCGGCCAAGCAGAAGTGCCCGTTGTTCTACCTGGTCGACTCCGCTGGGGCGCGCATCACCGACCAGGTCGACATGTTCCCCGGGCGAAGAGGGGCAGGGCGCATCTTCTTCAATGAAGTGCACCTGAGCGGCGTGGTACCCCAGGTCTGCGTGCTCTTCGGGCCCAGCGCCGCCGGCGGAGCGTACATCCCCGCGTTTTGCGACCTGGTGATCATGGTCGACGGCAATGCCTCGATGTACCTGGGGTCTCCGCGCATGGCCGAGATGGTCATCGGCGAGAAGGTCACGCTCGAAGAGATGGGCGGCGCCAAGATGCATTGCGGCGTCTCTGGCTGCGGTGATGTGCTCGCGAAGACCGAGCCCGAGGCCATCGCGCTGGCCCGAAAATACATTCAGTTGATGCCTTCGAACTTCGCGCAGAAGCCTCCGCGCAAGGCCGATTCGCTCACCCCCAAGGCGGGGGGCAAACCCGTCGACGAGATCATACCGGGCGACCAGAACAAGCCGTTCAACATGCACGAGCTCATCAATGAGCTCATCGACGAAGGCAGCTGGTTCGAGATCAAGAAGCTCTTCGCGCAAGAGATCGTCACCGGGCTCGGGCGCATCAACGGCCATGTCGTTGGCATCGTCGCGAATCAGCCGAAATACAAAGGCGGCGTGCTCTTCGTCGACTCGGCTGACAAAGCCGCGCGGTTCATTTGGCTGTGCGATGCGTTCAACATTCCACTCCTCTACTTGTCTGACGTGCCGGGCTTCATGATCGGCACCAAGGTCGAGCGCGCGGGCATCATTCGAGCGGGCGCGAAGATGATCAGCGCCGTCTCTGAAGCGACCGTGCCCAAGATCTGCGTCGTCGTTCGCAAGGCCTACGGGGCCGGTTTGTACGCGATGAGCGGCCCCGGCTTCAGCCCCAACGTCACCATCGCCTTACCGGGAGCGATGATCGCCGTGATGGGCCCCGAGGCCGCGGTCAACGCCGTCTTCTTCAACAAGATTCAAGAGAAGCCCGAAGCCGAGCGCCCCGCGTACGTGCAGCAGCTGCGCGACGAGTACAAAGAAGACGTCGACATCTTCAAGCTGGCCAGCGAGCTCATCGTCGACGAAATCGTCGCGGGCGACGCCTTGCGCAAAGAGCTGGTCGCCAGGTTCGACCTCTACGTCGAAGGCCAGACTCTGCCGACCCAGCGCAAGCGCGGCGTCTTACCGGTGTAGCGCTCTCGACGGGGCTCGAACCCGCACCACACCGCTCAAGAAAACCTTTGGGAAAACGCGCTTCCCCAACGGAACGTTCGTCACACCCCGTCAGGTGCCTCTGCAACCCGTGTCTTCACCGCACACCCAGACGAGCCTGACCTGGTAGCACGGGCCTGTGTGCCCTTGTGGGGTCCCGATTCAGTCGTTTTTCGGTGCTCGTCCAATTTGAGCAACGAGAGCACGAGGCTGACGATGCGCCGGCGCGCAACCTGACTTAGGTACTCGCGGTGACCACGCGGTTTCGGCCCGCTGACTTGGCCTCGTAGAGCGCTGTATCGGCCCGCTTCAAGGTGTCGCCCAAAGTCTCACCCGTGCGCCACGAAGCAACGCCTGCGCTGATCGTGAGCGGTACGGTGCGGCCCCGGTCAGTCAGACCCAGGCTCGCGACCGCCGCCCGAATGCGCTCACCGACCATGTACGCATCATTCGCCCCCGTCTCGGGGAACACCACGGTCAGCTCTTCGCCGCCATAGCGACCGACGTGATCTTGTTTACGCAGCGCCTGCCGAATCGTCGACGCCACGCGCCGCAGCGCCTCGTCACCGACCGCATGCCCGAACGTGTCGTTCACCTTTTTGAAATGGTCGAGATCGAGCATCGCGACGCTCAGTGGGTGCTTGTAGCGCGCGGCCCGTTCGAGCTCGGCCTCTGCGATCTCGAGAAGTCGCCTTCGATTCAGCGCCCCGGTCAGCGAATCGGTGGTCGCGAGCTCTCTCAGCTTCTCTTCGAGCCGCTTCTGCTCACTGATGTCGCGGGTACCCGAGAGCACGCCGCGGTCGCCGATGAGGTGCACCAGGCGAACCGCCATGTCGCACCAGAACGGGTCTCCACCGGCGCGCCGGAGCTGCGCCTCGTACCCGTCGACGAGACCCTCGGTGCGCAGCCGCTCGAACAAGGTCTTTCGCTCTTCGTCGTTGACCCAAAAATCAGGGCTCTTGCCGACCACGTCTTGCTGATCGACGTTGAACAGCTTCGCCGCCTCGCTGTTCGCCGCCACGATCGTGTTGTCAGAGAGCTTGCTGAGCACCAGCGCCACCGGCGACGCGTCGAACAGCTGACGAAAATTCTCTTCGCTCTCGCGCAGCTGCGCCGTTCGCTCTTCGACCAGGCGATTGAGCCGCTCACGCTCTTCTTCACTGCGGCGCTCGCGCTCTTTGACCAGCCCGGCCAGCTCACTGATCGTGTTGTTCACCAGGTAGACCAGCACGTCGGTCGAGTCGCCCTTGTTGTCACGCTCGGCCTGCACGGTCAGATCACCCGCGGCCACTTTGAGCAAGGTGTCAGAGAGCACGTCGGTCATTCGCGCGAGCCGCTTCTGCTGGTCACGCGCCTCGAGCATGATGCGCTCGAGCTCTTCGGCGACCGAGTTGTAGAAGAAGGCCTGGGTGTCGAGCTCGTCGCGCTTGAGCGTGCGCTCCATGCGAAACGAGAAGTCGCCCTGACAGAACCGAACGAAGGCCTGTTCGAGCTGCGAAGTGATGCCCGAGCTGCTCATGATTTACCGACCATGTGTCGCACCCACGCCACCGCCTCGTCGAAGGTGCCGAACATTTTGGTCGGTACTTTGGGAGGGCTCAGCCCAATGAAAATTGACGCCACGGCACGCCCGAACGACGTGCCACCGACCAGGGCGTAGCACACTTGAAACGCCGGGTCGGGAGCGTCGCGATAGACCTGCCTCGCGCTGGCGTCTTGCTCTCCGATGTTGTCCATCATCACCACGATGCCTGCGCGGCGCTGGAGGGGGCGAAGGTGCTCGAGCTGAATGCGAATGCTGTCGGTGGCCGTGTCGTGATTATCGCGGGAGCCATCGGTCGGCACCACCACCAGCACCTGCTGATCCATCTCGAAGAACTTCGCGTTGGCGAGGTGCCAATCTGCTTCCAACTCGTGGGTTCGAAGGGCATTCAGCGGCTCACTTTCGGGGCATGCTCGCGCAGCCATTGCAGGCCGGAGTCGATTGAGTCGACGATGCGTGTTTGTACTTTGGGTTTGGTCAACCCGAAGAAAAAGCTCGCGATTGCCCTTGCGGGCCCCCGAGTCTTGCGAGGGGTGGGGGTAGACGACCATCAGATCAGGTGCGGCCATGAAGTAGCGGGTGTTGAGGGTCACCCCAATCGGCTGCCACCCCGCCGGCACGTCGAACGCTGAATCGACCATCGCCCGAGGGTTTATGGGCAAACCCCCGCCTCGGTCTACACAACACGATGCGTTAGCGTTGCTGGCTACAAATCGGGCTCCAAAGTCGCTAGACCACCCAAGCCAATGGAACTCGAGCTGCCCGAAGACGTCGTCGCATTGAGAACCACGATTCGCGACTTTTGCGAGAAGAACGTCAAAGACAAAGCCCGCGGGTGGGACCACAGCGAGCAATTTCCCTCCGACGTGGTGCGCGAGCTGGGGCACCTCGGGGTGCTCGGTATTCGCGTCGCGCCTGAGTTCGGTGGCGCAGGCATGGGCTCGCTGGCCGTCGCAATCGCGGTCGAAGAAGTCGCCAAGTATGACGGCTCGCTGGCCCTGACCGTGGCATCGCACAACGGCCTGGGCACTTCGCACATTCGGGTCTTCGGCAACGACGCGCAGCGCCAGACATACCTGCCCAAGCTCGCCACCGGAGAGCTGCTCGGTGCCTGGGGTCTCACCGAGGCCGGCAGCGGCTCAGACGCCGCGGGCATGAAGACCACCGCCCGGCGCGAGGGCTCGAATTGGGTCATCAACGGCTCGAAGATGTTCATCACCCAGGGCACCGTCGGCGGCGTCTTCGTGGTGCTCGCCTCGACCGACCGCGAGAAGAAGCAGAAGGGCATCACCGCCTTCATTCTCGACAAGGGCATCAAGGGGTTCTCGCAGCGCGCGATTCACGGCAAGTTGGGCATGCGCAGCTCCGACACGGCCGAGCTTGTCTTCGAGAATGTGGTCGTGCCTGACACCGCGCGGCTGGGCGAGGTGAACAACGGGTTCATCGACACCATGCGCATTCTCGACGGCGGCCGAATCACCATCGGGGCGCTCTCGCTGGGCCTGCACGATGCGGCGCTGTCGGCCTCGGTGCGCTACGCGAAAGATCGCAAGGCCTTCGGCGCTCCGATTGGAGAGTTTCAGGCCATTCGGTGGATGTTGGCCGACATGCAGACCGAGCTCGATGCCGCGCGCCTGCTGGTGTACCGCGCCGCCGCGAAGGCCGACGCCAATCAGCCGTACACGTCAGAAGCCTCGATGGCCAAGCTCTTCGCCTCGGAGGCGGCGACGCGCGCTTGCAACAAGGCGGTGCAGATTCACGGTGGGTACGGCTTCACCCGCGAATTTCCCGTCGAGCGGTACCTGCGCGACGCCAAGCTGTGCGAAATCGGCGAAGGCACCAGCGAAATTCAGAGATCGATCATCGCCCGCGAAGCGATGCGCTAGTCTGCCCCCCTGAATGGATCGCGCCTTTCTCGAAGGTTTGGGCTTGTCCGTGCACGCCGCTGAGAACGGAGTGATCGGCGCTGAGCTCAGCCTGCTCGCCGCTCCGGCCTTCAACCCGCTGACCCGGCAGCCGATTGCCCAGGTCAGCTTCACATTGATGGGTGACCGGTTGATCTTCGTGGGCCCGGCCGAGCTGGTCGGGGCGCAGCCGATCAACCTCGCGTACCTGACCGCCGCGACGCGGCTCGAAGATTTGATAAGCCAAACCCTCACCTCGCACCTCTTTCAGCTCGAGCGGCGCAGCAATGAGCTCTCGGCGATCGGCATTTCTCCCAAGGTCGACCCCGGCACACTGCAGTTGTCGGCCGAGCTGCAGCGCGGGCCCTTTCGGTTCGGTTTGGGGGCCTCGCGCTCGGGGCAATTTCGCGTAACCCGCTGCGTGAAAGACGGCGTCGAGCTCACCGCGGCCGCGCCGACCCACTTCGAGCTGTCGGAGTTTCGCGACCGGGGCGCGTTGGAAGATTTTCTCTACGCGATGTTCAGCGATGTCGCGGCGACGGCCGAGGCACCCGCACGCAAGGTCGCCGAGCTGACCGAAGGCGCGTTGGCGGTGCTCGAGCTCTTTCGGGCCTTCGGTGACGGCTTGTTGCCCGCCCGCAGTGTGATCGAAATCGTCAGCGAGCTGCGAGTCAACGATCAGCGCTACCGCTTCGCTGCCGCGCGGGTGCAGGGGCGCACGTTTCGCGGGCTGCTGGCCGGCCCAACAGGCAAAGTGTGGGCTGAGCGCTTCGAGCTCGAAGACTTCGTCGGCATTCGGGTGTTGGTGGCACAGATTCTGTCGGTCCCCGTCGAAGAGGTCGAGGTGATTGGGTGATGCCGAACCACGATGACCGCGTGAAGGCCCTCGAGGCCAAGGTTCAGACGATCTTCGCCGATAAGGCGCTGGCGCTCACCGCGCTCACCCACAAGAGCTACTGCAACGAGCACAAGACCGAGCCCTGCAACGACAACGAACGCCTCGAGTTTTTGGGCGACGCGGTGGTCGACATGGTCATCGGCCAGCGGCTGATGGAGCGTTTCCCCAAGGGCAACGAAGGCGAGCTGTCGAAGCTGCGCGCCTTGATCGTGAACGAAGAGGGCCTCTCACGGCTGGCCCGTCAGCTCGACATCGGCTCGTTGTTGCTGCTCGGGCGGGGTGAGGCGCAGACCGGTGGGGCCGAGAAGAGTTCGGTGCTGGCCGACGCGCTCGAGGCCATCTTGGGAGCGATGTACCTTTCGAACGGCATGGTCTCGGTGCTCGCCTTCGTCGACCGGGTGTTCGGTGAAGCCCTCGACGGCGTCGCCGAGGGGCGGCAGGGGCATGACTACAAGTCGCTGCTGCAAGAAGACGCGCAGAGCCGGCTCAAGTCAGCGCCGCGGTACCGGGTGGTGCGTGAGCATGGGCCTGATCATGAGAAGATCTTCGAGGTCGAAGTGGTGATCGGCAGCGATGTGTTTGCGCGCTCGAGTGGCAGATCGAAGAAAGAAGCCGAGCAGTCGGCGGCTCGCGAGACGCTGTCAATGCTGGCGAGCTCGCGACCCTAGCGCCGCCCAAAGCGCTTGCTGACCTCCTGAACCTCGAAGCCCGTGCTGGTCCCTCCGCGCGGCCGGGCCAGGAGCGCCTCCAGCTCGCGAACGAGGTCTCTCGCATCGCCGAGGCCGAGCCGTTGAATGCGGCGGGTTGCATTGACCGCCCGGCGCCGCTCGCCGGCGCCAATGTCGAGCAAGAGACTCTCGAGGTCGGCCTGGTCTTGGAGCCGGTTCGCCAGCAGCTTCATCGCGACCAGGTGCCCGACGGTGACGACCGGCAAGGCCAGGGTGCGCCACTTTTCAACGGTTGCAGAACGAACGATCTCGCGCTCGATGCCGCAGAATGAAATCAGTAAATCGATGATCGTCTTACTGCTCTCGTGTCGGAGCCGAACCGTTGCCAAGCGCTCGTCGTGCCTGGTGACCAATACAGCGCCGACGCGAAAGCCAGATTCCTGAAAAACATGAATCAAGTGTTCGGCGCGCAGGTCATCGAGCGCGATGGCGAAATCGACATCGACGGTGGCGCGGGGTGTCGCCCGAAGCCCTAGCGCAATGCCGCCAATCAGCGCGAACGGCGTCTCTTCTTGGCGGAAGATGGCGATCGCCGCGGCAGTTGCTCGCTCGAGACGCGAGGCCACGCGATTTGCTGCAGCCCGGGCATGTTTGGGAGCGGCCTTTCGAGAAGCCATTGGTCAACCATTCTCCAGATGCGGTGCGAGCTCAAACGTGGGTGCTCACGACGAAACCTCGAATACAACAAATCGAGGCCGAGCTCAGAGAGCTCGAACACGATGCCGAGTCGTTCACGCTGGGGCGGCACCGGGGTGGGCAGCATTCGGGCGGTTGTAACAGATGTCTTGAGGCCCGATTTGACGCGCTGGCGCCCCCAGGACCGCGCCACTGCCAATCTGACGCGCGTGCCTGACCGGCCACCTCGAGAGCGCAACTGGCCTCTGCTTTGCTTTGCCCCAGCCGATGCGCAAGCTCGACCTGTTTTTGTACCGGGCAGCCGGCGCGATGGCAGCAGTCGTCATTGTCGGAGGCGTCTCCGCGATCGCGCTCCTCTGGTGGAGAGGGCGCGACGCGCGGCAATGCGCTTCACTCGGAGGGATCTCCCTCGACTCGAATGCCCGGGGCCCTGAACGCGCCGATTGAGAGATTGCTTTCAGCTTTCACCGCCCACAGGTAGTTTGCGCCGCCCTATGAAAGCCGCGCTCCCCTCGACCCTTTGCTTGCTGCTCTTCGCGAGCACAGCGCACGCCGACGGGCGTTTCATGAAGCTGGCCCAAGACAAGAGAGACCTCTGGGCCACCCTGACCACGAGCCAGGGCGAGATCGTCGTGCACCTTTTCTCGAAAGAGGCCCCCAAAACGGTCGCGAACTTCGTCGGCCTCGCTGAAGGCGAAAAAGACGCCACTGACGACAAGGGCGTCACCAGCAAGAAGCGCCTCTACGACGAAACCGTCTTTCACCGCATCATCGACGGCTTCATGATTCAAGGCGGAGACCCCACCGGCACCGGCCACGGCACACCCGGCTTCACCTTCGAAGACGAGTTCGGCAGTGGCCGAAAGTTCGACCGCGTCGGTCTGCTCGCGATGGCCAACCGCGGCCCCGCAACGAACGGCTCGCAGTTCTTCATCACCGTCTCGACCCCGACACACTTGAACGGCAAGCACACCATCTTCGGCGAGGTCGTCTCGGGCTACGACGTGGTCGAGGCGATCAGCAAAGTCAGCGTGGGCATGGGCAGCCGGCCGCTCCAAGCGGTGAAGCTCACCAAGGTCGTCATCTCTGACAAGCAGCCCAAGCTCACCTCGCCCATGAAAAAGGAGAAAAAGTGAAAACCGTTCTGTTCTCATTGGCCCTCGCCGTGCTCGCCGTCGGTTGCAAGAGCGGTGACTCGAAGGGCTCAGGCTCCAGCGGCGGTTGGTCAGACAAAGCCGCAGCGGGCAAAGATCTCTGGGCCGTGATGCGCACCTCTGAAGGCGACATCACCATCAAGCTCTGGTCGACCGTCGCGCCCAAGACCGTGAAGAACTTCGTCGGCTTAAGCACCGGCGAACGAGAATGGAAGAACCCCGCCACCGGCCTGCAGATGAAGACGCCGCTCTACAACGGCACCGTGTTTCACCGCGTGATCCCCCGCTTCATGATTCAAGGCGGCGACCCGCTCGGCAGCGGCATGGGCGACCCCGGGTACCGCTTCGAAGACGAGACCGGCACCGGCAAGACCTTCGACCGGGTCGGGTTGCTCGCGATGGCCAACTCTGGGCCGAACACCAATGGCTCGCAGTTCTTCATCACCACCTCGACGCCCACCTACTTGAACGGCAAGCACACCATCTTCGGAGAAGTCGTGAAGGGCTACGACGTCGCCGAGAAGATCTCGAACGTGCCCCGAGGCCCCGGTGATCGCCCGAATACCCCCGTTGTGATCAAGCAGATCGATTTGTTCGACGCTCAGCCGTAAACCAAAGCCGCACCCACCAAAGAGGAACTTGCTTCATGGGAATGATGGACGACGCCCGTTCGGGCCAAGAGCTGTACGCGAAGTTCGAGACGACCGAAGGCAACATCACCGTTCGGCTCTTCGCCAAAGACGCGCCGAAGACGGTCGAGAACTTCGTCGGCCTCGCCACCGGTGAGAAGGCGTGGACGCACCCGGCCACCGGCGAAGGGAAGAAGAGCGTGCCCCTGTACGACGGCACGATCTTTCACCGCTGCATCACCAACTTCATGGTTCAGGGCGGAGACCCGCTCGGTCGCGGCACCGGCGGCCCCGGGTTCAAGTTCGAAGACGAGTTTCAGTCAGGGCGCAAGTTCGACAAGCCAGGCCTGCTCGCCATGGCCAACGCCGGCCCGGGCACCAACGGCTCGCAGTTCTTCATCACCGTGACCCCCACGCCGTGGCTCAACAACCGCCACACCATCTTCGGCGAGGTGATCAGCGGCCAAGAAATCGCCGATCGCGTCGCAAACGTCATTCCCAAAGGCGATGGCGACCGCCCGAAGACCGACGTGGTAGTGAAGAAGCTCACGATTTCGAAGACGCCGTAAAAACTATGACGATCAGCAGCTCCGGCACCCAAGAAGCAGCAGCACCGTACCGGAGCGGCTTCGTCGCGCTGATCGGCCGCCCCAACGTCGGCAAGAGCACGTTGCTCAACCGGCTGTTGGGCGAGAAGGTCGCGATCGTCTCGCCCAAGCCTCAGACCACCCGAACCCGAATTCTCGGCGTGGTCAGCAAGCCCGCGGGGCAATTGGCTTTTTTCGATACCCCAGGCGTGCACGAGGCCAAGGGCGCGCTGCACAAGTACATGGTCGACGCCGCGTTCGCCGCCGCTGACGAGTGCGACGTGGTGCTGTTCATGGTCGAGGCCGAGGGGCTGCGCGAAGACCGCACTCCGGAGATCGGGCCCGGCAACCAGATCGTGCTCAGCCAGCTCAAGAAGCTCAAAAAGCCCGTGATTCTCGTGATCAACAAGATCGACGAGGTGCAGAAGGGGCTGCTGCTGCCGTTCATCGACGTCTGGCGCAAGGCCTACGAGTTCGTCGACGTGCTGCCCATCGCCGCCAAGACAGGGGAGGGCGTCGAGCACCTCTTTGACGTCGTGCTGGGCCACATGGCCGAGGGCGAGCCGCTGTTTCCCCAAGACATGTTCACCGACCAGGCCGAGCGCGTGCTGGTCGGCGAATTCGTGCGTGAGCAGGTGCTGCGCCACTGCCGGCAAGAAGTGCCGTATTCCACCGCCGTCGTGGTCGAGGTGTTCGACGAGTCGGAGCGCTTCTCACCGCCTCCGCAGCGCAAGAAAAAGGGCGGCAAGGCGGCTCAGGCGGCTCCCAAGGCCGCTCCGCGGTTGACTGGCCTGGTGCGCATTCACGCCGCGATCTTCGTCGAGCGCGACTCGCAGAAGGCGATCATCATCGGCAAGTCGGGCTCGATGCTGAAGACCATCGGCACCGATGCCAGAAAGGGTGTCGAGCGGCTGCTGGGCACCAACGTGTTTCTGTCACTGCAGGTCAAAGTCGAGCCCCGCTGGAGCGAGCGAATCGATGCGCTGCGAAAAATGGGCTACAGCGAGACCCCGGCCTGAGTCTAACTCACTGAATTCACTCGCAGGTCGAGTCACCCGGCTGTCATGTCTTCGCCGATGCCTCTTGTTCGCCGAGGGCGGCGAGGTGAAAGAACTCCTCCCATGACTGAGCACGTCGACGACCGCGCCCTGTTGATTCAATTGCACGGGGTCTTGAGCGAGATCGACCCGGTTCGGTGGCGTGATGAAGCGGCGGTGGCGCTCAAGAGCCGCCTCACCGAGCTTCGCCGGCACCTCGCGCAACGCGAGCGCCTGGCGACCCTCGCAGGCGAGCTGCAGGTCAACCTCGACCAGCTCGACTCCAGGGGCACCGACCTGCAAGCACGCTGGCTCGACTTCAAGAGGCGCGTGCAGCCGGCCTACGAGGCCATCGCCGCAGGGTTTCGAGCGCAGAAGATTCATGTGCCCTCCCTGCGCCCCACCAACTGGGCCCGCAGCGCGCTCCACGTAGGCACTGCCGCGCTCGCGGTGACCGCGATCGAGCTGATGCCCCCCACGGTACTGATCGCCTTCGCCGCCCTATGGGTCGTGTTCGTCTGGGGCTGCGAGATTGGCCGCCGCAACAGCGCCCGAATCAACGTCATCTTGATGAAGGTGTTCAAGCCCGTCGCGCACGTGCATGAGACGTATCGAATCAACTCCGCCACCTGGTACGCGACCGCGCTGTTGCTGCTGGCGCTCACCCGCAACTCGGCGGTCGAGTTGGCTGCGGTCGGCATTCTCGGCATCGGCGACCCGATGGCCGGCCTGATTGGTCGCAAGTTCGGGCGCATCAAGTTGGTGCATGGCCGCTCGCTCGAGGGCACGCTCTCATTCTTCGCCAGCGCCGTCGCCGTGGCGTTCGGGTTGCTGATGGTCTTTGCCCAGTCGCTGAGCACCGGCGAGGCCCTGGTCGTCGCCGTTACCGCTTCGTTGTTTGGCGCCCTGGCCGAGCTGTTCAGCCTCCGCCTCGACGACAACATCTCGGTTCCCCTCGCTGCGGCCGCGGGCGCGATGCTCGTCCTCCAGTTCTTTTAGTGGTTTAGGTGGCTTAGCCGAAGCAACTCGGTTCCGCTCCGAACCGATACTTCTGCATGTGTCGCCTCTTTGCCGTTCACGCCACGAAGCCCTTTCAGCTGGCCGCACCGTTCGAAGGCCTCGCGCGCCTCTCGACCTCGCACAAAGACGGCTGGGGGGTGGCCAAGTTCGACGGCGCCTGGGAGCTCGAGCGCAGCACCTTGCCCGCCCATGCCTCACCGCGCTTCGCCCAGCTTGGCGCTGAACCGTCGGGTGACGTGACCCTCGCGCACATTCGCTGGGCCTCGGTCGGCGCGGCCCAAGACATGAACAACCAGCACCCCTTCGTGGGCAACGGCTGGGTCTTCATGCACAACGGCACCTTGACGAACTTCGACGCGTCGCGAGCCAAGCTCGAGGCGGAGATCGCTCCCGAGTTTCGAATCGGGCTCAAGGGCACGACCGACTCTGAGCGCTGTTTCGCGCTGTTTTTGACCTTCTTGCAGGGCCGCTCTGACGTCGAAGTGCCCGAGGCCGCCCGCGCGTTGACCCGGGTGATGAACCTCGCCGCTGCGACCTGCGACGAGCCGGGTGGGTACCAGCGCTCGAGCATGAACTTCATCGCCAGCAACGGCAAAATCACCGTGGCCACCCGCCGCGGCCAGACCTTGTTCAGCAACCAGGGCAAAGATGCCGTCTCGCTCTCGAGCACCAACTCGCTCTTCGCCGCCGACCGCTGGGAGCAAGTGCCCGAAGATGGCGTGCTCGCCATTGACGACACCTTGAAGCCCTTCAAGTCATCGATCGTCGACTGGCGGTAAAGAAACGGCAGTTAGTGCTATGCGGCTCTCGTCATGAGAACCCGCCCGGTTATTGCCATCGTCGGTCGTCCCAACGTCGGCAAGTCGACGCTTTTCAACCGCGTGGTGGGCCGCCGCCTGGCCATCGTTGAAGATACGCCCGGGGTCACCCGCGACAGGCACTTCGCTGACTGCGATTACGAAGACCGCCCGGTCAGCTTCGTCGACACCGGCGGGTTCGTGCCCGACAGCGATGAAGACGTGCTCGCCAAGCACGTACGCATGCAGGCCCAGGCAGCTGTCGAAGAGGCCGACATCGTGCTGTTCGTCGTCGATGGCCGGGTCGGCATCTCAGGCGGAGACCAGGACGTCGCCAGGTACCTGCGAAAGCATTCAAGGCCGCTGATCTTGATCGTCAACAAGGTCGACGGGCGCCGCGACAAAGAGCTTCTGACCTCAGACTTCTTCTCGCTCGCCCTCGGAGAGCCAGTGCCGGTCTCGGCCGAGCACAACATCGGCTTCGATGTATTGGCCGACCGGTTGATCGCCCTGTTGCCGCCTGCGCCCCCCTACGAAGAGCCGATCAAGACGCCTGCGAAGGGCGATCTGGTGAAGCTGCCCAAGGGGCCAGACAAGTCAGCGCCGATTCGGGTCGCGCTGGTGGGCCGGCCCAACGTCGGCAAGTCGACGCTGGTCAACGCGGTGCTCGGTGAAGACCGCGTCATCGTCAGCGAGATCGCCGGCACCACCCGTGACCCCATTGACACCGCCCTGGTGTTCAAGGGCCGCAACGTCATTCTCACCGACACCGCCGGCATTCGCCGCAAGTCGGCGATCAGCCAGAAGATCGAAGAATTTTCGGTCTTTGGCGCGATTCGGGCGATCGAAGACTCAGACGTCGCGGTGCTCGTGCTCGATGCCACCGAAGCCGGAGTCGATCAAGACCAGAAGATCGCCTCGATCGCCGAAGTGAAGGGCAGGGCGCTGCTGATCGTCGTCAACAAGTGGGACCTGGTGCGAGGCACCGCCAAAGAGGAGCACTACCGGGACAGCCTCAAGTGGTACATGAAGTTCGTCTCGTGGGCTCCGATGGTCTTCATCTCGGCCAAAGAGGGGCACAAGGTCAGCAAGGTGCTCGAATTGGCCCTGCAGCTCTTCGACATGCAGCACTTTCGAGCCGGCACGCCGATGCTCAACAAGATCGTCGAGCACGTGACGACCGAGCACCCCTTGCCGGTGGTCAAGGGCAAGCCGCTCAAGCTGTACTACGCGATGCAGGTGGCCACGGCGCCTCCGACCTTCGCGTTCATCGCGAATTCGCCCAAAGACGTGCCCGACCGGTACATCCGCTACGTGACCAACTACCTGCGCGAGACCTTCAACCTCAAGGTGCCGATTCGCATGTTCTGGAGAGAGCGCCCCGGGCAGAAAAAGCGCGAAGCCAAGGGCATTCAGTTCAAGAACCGCTCGGAGTCGATTCGCAAGGCGAAGAACCGCAAACGGTAGAAGGCGTAAACCCTCATTGACACGGGGGTTTCGGGCTCCTAGACAGCCCGCGCGATGTCATACAAAGACGAACAGCGAAATCTCAAAGCCCCCGATGAGTTGCAGAAGCTTGGCGCGAGCGCAATGCCCTGGCTCGAGGTGCACGGCCGCAACGTGATTCTCGGCGTCATCGGCGTGGTCGTGGTCTTCTTCATCGGCGCTGGCCTGCGTGAGCTGAGCACCCGTGGCGAGGTCAACGCGACGCATGCGTTCGGCGCGTCGCTCAAGGTGCTCTCACGTGAGGTCAACGCGAGCCCCACCGCGGTGACGGCGGCGGGCGAAGATGCCCCCTTCAAGACCGAGCAAGAAAAAGACGCCGCGTTGGTGACCGCGCTCACCGACTTTCGCAAGGCGAACGAGGGCCGCAAGGCCGCCTCGAGCGCTGCGCTGCCGCTGGCCCAGGCGCTCCTGCGTGAAGGCAAAGCCACCGAGGCCCTGCCTTTGGTCGATGAATATTTGAAGAACGCCGACGCGAATGACCCGTTGCGCCCGGCGGCCTTCGAGGCCCGTGGCTACGCCTATGAGGCCCAGAACAAGTACGACGAGGCGATGGCCGCGTTCGAACAGCTCTCGCAAGAGAACAAGACCGACTTCATGAAGGGCATGGGCCTGTATCACCGCGCGCGCTTGCTCGAGCTCAAGGGCGACAAGCAGGCTGCCGCGAAGCAGTTCGCTGAGATTCAGAGCGCCGCGCCCGACTCATCGGCGAGCCGCCTCGCCAAAGAGCGCATCACCTTGCTGGCCGGGCAGGGCATCATCGCGCCAGTCATTGCGATGGCGCCCTCCGCGGTTGATGCGGGCCGGTAAACCCGTGCGTGCCTCAGCGGTCATTGCGCTCGTCGTCGCGCTGACAGGGTGCAAGTCGATACCGCTCGTGGCTGACCCCACGGGCGCCAAGGGCCAAGCCCACATCAGCCCGCGCAAGATGTTCTCGGTCGACTGGTGGACACCGTTGGTCAAGAGCGAGCTGCTCGAGTGGCAACCGCGAGAGACCGCGAGGCCTGCCGTCGACCCCGACACCGAGCGGGTGATCGTCGCGACCCGTGACGGCTTCATTCGTTGCCTCGCGCCTGACACGGGCCTGGTCGTCTGGTCGGTGCAGACTCGTAGCCGTTTCTACGCAGGCGCGACCGTCGTCAATGGCGTCGCCTATGTGCCGGGCGGCGACGGCGTGCTCTACGCCTTGCGCTCGGTCAGCGGCGAAATCATCTGGCAGTACGCCGCGAATGAAGAGCTCGTCACCGTGCCGGTCGTCAAAGAGGGCAAGGTGTACGTCGCGACGCAGTCAGAGGCCGTCTACGCGGTCGATGCCGCGACCGGTAAATGGGTCTGGCAGTACCGCCGTGATGCGCCCAGCGGGTTCAGCGTTCGAGGCACCTCGGCTCCCGTGGTCACCGAGGGCATGGTCTACATGGGCTTCGCCGATGGGTGGCTCGCCGCGCTGGGGTCTGATGACGGCGTCATTCGCTGGGAGCGTAAGCTGACCCTCTCGGGCGGCAACCAGTTTCTCGACATCAACAGCAGCCCCGTGCTCGACGACGAAGGC
>JANLPS010000193.1:0-6409 GCA_031367385.1 Archangium sp.
CGGCCGCCTTGTCGAGCTCGTTGTTCTCACGCGCGATCATCATCGCGTAGGTGAGCGCCCGGTCAGCGTTGTCAGACTTGGGGAAGTCTTTGACGAACTCGACGAACAGCGCCGAGGCCTTCTTCGGGTCTTTCTCTTTCTTGTACACGACCTCGTCGACGTACTTGTACTGCGAGCCCTCGACGATGCCGCCGACGCGCTTGGCGAACTCTGAGCCCGACTTGGTGAGCTTGGCGTTGGCCTTGAACTGGCGCGACAACTTGTTGAGCTCGAGCCACTCTTCTTTCTCTTCGAGCACCGACATCGACAAGTCGGCCGCGTCTTGCGAGCGGGCGTCTTCGGGGTACTTCAAGATGATGTCGCCGAAGCGCCGGGCCGCATCAACGAAGCGGTTCTTGTCGTAGTAGATGACCGCCGCCTGGTAGGCGACGTTCACTTCGTCAGAGTTCTTCGGGTAGAGCGCGTTGTACTTGTCGCAGGCGGCGATCAACTTCTCTTCGAACTTGCTGATCGGCTTCTCTTCGAGCTCTTTGGCCGACCGCTTGGTGATCTTCGCGGTGCGCTCGACCTTCTCGCCCTTCTTGTTGCCTTCTTCGATCTTCTTGGTCGAGTCGAGGTTCGACTTCTGCAGCTGGCCGCGCTCGATCTTGACCAACTTGTCGTAGGCGAGAATCGAGTTGTACGCCGAGGTCTGGCGGTACTTCTCGTTCGAGGCCTCTTTGGCCTCGGGGCGCGCGGGTATCTTGAACGCCGCGACTTCATCGTACTGCTTGGCCGCGGTGTCCCAGTCCTCCAGCGCCCACAAGATCTCGGCGTAATAGAACTTCAGGTTGAAGGCCTGATCAGACACGAAGTTCTCGTCGGTGTTCGACGCGAACGAATCGACGTACTGCTTGTAGATGTCGCGGGCGAGCCGGTACGTGTCGACCTGCTTCGTCTTCTGCGCCTCCTGGTGGTAGTCGGTGACGGTCGTGCGCATCGCCTCTTCGGCCACGTTGAAGCCGTTGCGCAAGACCTCTTTCTTCGACTCGTTCGCCTTCCACCACTCGCTGCCGGGGCGGTAGAGCTCGGCCAGCTTCTTCACTTCGCTCTTGACCTGATCGCGCTGGCGCAACCCTTCGTAGCTCTTGATGATCGACTGCTGGTAGTCGGGTGCCGACTCAGACATCGGGCTGTCATCGAGCAGGTAGCGGTAGCTCTTGATCGCGTTGTCGTGGTGACCGGCACCCGCGAGGCCAGCGGCGAGGCTGTAGACCAGCTTCACCTGCTTCTTCTTGCCGGCGTGCGTTTTGTAATACGAGATCGCATCGTCTGAGCGGTTGAGCTCGACGAACATTCGCACCGAGTCTTGCAACGCCTCGTTCTTCAAGTCGATCGCCGACTTCTCTTTGCCCTGCTTCTCGGCGTATTCGATGGTGTCTTGGAGCTTCTTGAGCGCCTTCTCGTGCTCTCCGGCGTTGAAGTCGCACCAGGCGAGCTTGTACAGCGCGTACGATTTGATCTTCGGCACGCTCGTCGCGTAGGCCTTCTCGTAATAGGTGCGCGCCTTCTCGAGGTTCGCGGCCACTTCAAAGTAGTGGTTGCCCAATTGCACGAAGGCGTCGGGCACGAACTTCGAGCCCGGGTACGCCTTGAGCAGCTCTTCGTAGCGCTTGACCGCCTGGTCTTTCTTGCCGAGGTCGTAGAGGTTGTAGGCGAGGTTGAAGAGCACCTCGTCTTTGCGCTCGTAGCTCGGGTACTCGCGAAGAATCGTCTCGTAGAGCCGCATCGTCTCTGAGCGCATGTGCTCGGAGTCTTTGTGGTCTTCTTTCGCCTCGGCCACCTTCTCGCCGCGGTTGCGCTTCTCGTCGTTCTCTTTTTGCTCGCCGAAGTACTTCAGCATCTCGCGCTTGTTCAAGAAGCGCGATTTCTCCCAGTACAGCTCAGAGAGCTGAAACAGCATGTCGGCCTTCTGCGGGTTGCCGTCTTCAATTCGGGGGATGATTTTTTTCAGCGAATCGATCGATTCGTCGCGCTTGGCGTCGGCGATTGCCTCGCGTTCGACATCTTCAGCCTTCGGAGTCTCTTTCACCTCGAGCTTCGCCGGGCCCTTGCGCTCGTCTGGCTTCTTCGCGGCCGAGGCGGCGGCAGAGGTCTCAGCGGCGGTCGGCTTGGCGGCCTTGGGAGCCCGCTTGGGCTGTGCAAACACAAACGACGATACCACGACCCCGAGGGTCAGGAGAATGCGAACCAACTTCATTGAAGCTCCTGTGGGAAAAAACCGCGCGAAACGTACACCAGCCCCCGAGAGGAAAGAAACCCAACCTGCGGTGACCGGTCGTTCGTGCTGAGGGCATCGAAGCCCCCTTGAATCACTGCAATTTTCTACTGCCCCGGGCAGCCGCGCTTGAGCGTGTACTGGTAGTACCCGATCTCGTCGCGCCAGAACTCGCCCTCGAACTTCCAATAGTTCCAGTTCTCCGCGGGCATCGCGGGGCGGTACAGGGTCTGCTTTCGCAACACCGAGCCCTGGTCCATGCCCGTTTCGGCGATCTCTTTGCCGGCCTTGGCGACCTCGAAGCGAATGATTTCAGCCGTGTTCACGAAGCCGTCTTTGCCCGCCACGATGTTGTAGGCGTCGAGCACGCGGTTCTTGGCGAGCGTACCGGCCGTCTTCTCGAGCGTGGCTTTGTTGCCGTCGAGCCAGGTGATCAAGTCGGCCGACATGTTCGCCGCCTTCCATGACTGGTTCGCGTCGATCAGCTTCTTCTCGATCTCAATCTGCTTGAGCTCGTTGAAGACGCCCAACATGCGCTGGTTCGAGCGAATCCACAGCAAGACGGGGCGCGGCAAGACCGTGCTCTCGGTCGTGTTCACCAGGTTGAAGTACGAGTCGAGGTCGCGCGGAGGGCCTTCGACGAACGGGCGAAGCTTCTCGATCATCGGAGGGTAGATGCGATCGAACTCGTCGACCGCCGCCTTCGACTCCGGGTAGAGGCAGGCGAAGTAGTAGACAGTGCTCGTCAAAATCCACGACTCGGGCTGAAACGCACCCTCGAACTGCGGAGCGTGGAGCGCCTGGAGCGACCCCAGCGCGCCACCCAAATCGTCGTTCTGAAAGCGGGCGAACCCGTTCTCGAACAACGCCTGGTCCCAATACCGCGAGAAGCGGGGGATCTTGTCGTAGGCCGCCACCGCCTTGGCGAACTCGCCGACGTTGTAGTTGAGGCGCCCCAGGCCCAGGTACGCAAGCTGCTGGGTCTCGCCCAAGTCTTTCTGTTTCGCGCGCGGGTCGATCTTCGTCACGCGGGTGAAGGTCGCTTCGGCCTCGTCGACGTTCTTCTTGCGCTCGGCGTTGTTCGCGGCCGGGTATCGCGGGTCGGCCAACGCCACGCCCATCAGGTACTGCGCTTTGGCGTACACCTGCGAGGTGTCAGGCACCGCCTCGAGAAACTGCTTCGCCTCGTCGAGCTTCGCCTTTCGGTGCGAGATGCGGCCGATCAGGTAATTGATTCGCGCGAGCACCTCGAGCGGCAGCGTCGCCCAGGCATCGGCATTTCGGTCGTACAAATTGTTGAGCAAGGAGGGGATCAAGAAGTCGTCGTTGAGCGAGTCTTGCACCGCGATCAGCGCCTCGACCGCCTTGAGGTGAAAGGGGTGCTGCGGCCCCGCCTTGACGATCGGCGCGAAGTACACGAACGCGGTGAACGGCAGGTTCTGCCGCTGAAACGAGCTCGCCAGGTAGTACTCAGACTTGAGGCGCAGGTCGTTGTCTGAGGTGCTGTTGTTCACCTCGTAGAAGAGCTTCGCCGCCTCGTCGAAGTTGTTGCCGTTGTAGGCCGACAACGCCTTGTTGTACGTCGCGAGGTCTTGCGCACCGGCCGCGCTCGCCGCGAGGGCGAGGGTCAAAACGATCAAGCGTTTCATGGTCGAAGTCACCGGTTTTAGAAGATGAATGAGACGCCGAGGTAGAGGCCGATGTTGTTGAGCACGTCTGACGAAGGCGTCTTCACCAGGTTGTAGGCCAGGGGCACGTCGTTCGAGCGCTTGATGTCGGTGCCCTCGTAGGTGCCGGTGAAGGTGCCGCGGTCGCACGCGCCGTTGACCGTCACGGTCGACGGGTCCTTGCCCATCTTGAGCGCGGTATCCATCGCTTTGAGGTCGGTCGCATCGCAGCCGTTCACCCGCTCGACGCGCGCGGTGTAGACGACGTCGCGCACCTCGAGGCGAATCGCGAAGTGCTCGCCGATGCCGAGGCGAAACCCGGCGCCGAGTGAGCCCATGAAGCGCAGCCCGGTGTCTCCGAACGTCGCGGGTGAGATGGTGTTATCGGAGCGCACCGTCTCGGGCTTGAGCTGGTGGCGGGTGCCGCCCAAACCGGCTCCTCCGTTGATGACGACCGAGAAGTGCACGAGGGTGCCTTCGAAGAACGCGAACTTGCCATACAGCGGAGTCACCTCGACGCCGCCCAGCAGCCCCCAGACCCAGAGCAGCGAGGTCGCGGCCTGGGCTTCGGCGCGAAACTTCTCGACCAGCTCACCGTTGAACGCCGACTCAGAATTCGACCAGTTGTAGCCGCCGGTCAGCTGCAGGCCGAAGTTCTCTTGCAGGTGGTACACGACCGAGGCCATCGAGCCGAAGTGCTGCGTGAACTTGCCGTTCACCTGCATCGCCAGCGGGTAGATGATCACCTCGGCGCGCTTCGAGTCGCTGACTTCTTTTTGCTCGACGATGTGCACGCCGACGTTCGGGTTGTTGAGGGGAGCGCCCGAGACCAGCGTCATCGACTCGGTCGGCGTCACCGCGACCGGTGCGTCGGCCTTGGGCTGCACCGAGGGGCTGGGCGTCTTGCTCGGCTCGGTGACGGTCTTCTTCGGCTCGTCTTTCTTGGTGTCTCCAGACTTCGGAGTCACCGCGGCCGGCACGTCGTCTTCGTCGTCGTCGGAGCTGGTGCTCGGCTTCGGAGCCTGCGCCACGACCTTGGCCTTGGCGGGCACCGGAGCGGCACCCAGTGCCGTGCCGACCCAGAGGAGCGCTGCGAACAGAATGGTCTTCGTCATCTTCAGGCGCCTTTGAGGTTTCAGAAAATGTAGGAGTAGCCGATGTCGAATTGAACGAGGTTGGTAATCCCTGCGTTCGGAGACAACTTGCCACCTGCCGTCGGGTTCGCGCCCGTCGCGTCAGCCCGAACCACGCCCACGTAATACGAGTCGAGATACGACCAATCGCGCACCTCGAACTTCACGCTGTGTTGACCGACGTTCTTCTCACCGGGCACCGGCGGGTAGGTCGCGAAGAAGAAGCGAAACCCGAGGGCAATCGAGACCAACGGGCCGGGCTTGGTCTCGATGAAGTACGCGCCGCAGGTCGAGCCAGACTTGGCGGTGCACAGCGCGAGCGACTCGTGTCGAAACAGGCCAAACCCCGCGCCGGCCCAGACGTAGAACTGAAAGTGAATCGGCAGCTCGGCGACCAGGTTGATCTTGCCGTAGATGGGCTGAAAGCGGGCCCCGATGACCGCGTTGGCCGTCATCTGCCACAGGTCGGCCATGTCGTTCGCGGTCGAGATCGATGAGTTGATCGCGAAGTCACTTTGAATCTGCTTCGCGAGCGAGGTCAGGCCCGAGATGGCGTAGCCCGCGCGCAGCTCCAGCCCGAGCCAATCGGCGACGTTGTAGGCGCCTGAGAGGTTCAAGTTGTAGTGGTCGGTCAGGCGGCTGAGCACCGAGAAGCCGACGTTGCCGCCGAACTCCCAACGGCCTTGCACGTTGAAGATGCGGTTACGCACGGCGACCTTCTCGACCAACGCCGCGTCGCCCTCGTCGCCCAAAGCCGAAGTGCTCATCGTCAGCACCACAGCGCTGCAGAGTGTCAGTGTTTTCCAGTTCATGGCGACGCGCACACCTCGGGTTACGGACAGCTATTCGAAAAATTAGGGAGCACGTCGTAGCAGATCTCGACCGTGCTCAAAGGCGAAGGCACTGAAGTGCCGTCGAAACGAACCATGTTGCGAAGCCCAGCGGTATCGCAGCGCACGTACTTCGCGCTGTTGCCGGTGGTGGCGGCATCGACTCCGACGTCGACCCGGCGGCCACAGCGGCCGTTTCGGCATGACTGGGTCATCGGGCAATTGCCGTCGACCGTGCAGTTGGCCGCGTCAGGGGCCGAGACGAAGGCCTGCAGGCCCGCCGCGGTCGAGCCCGTGACCTTCAAGTCGGGGCCACGCGAGAGGCGAAACTCACGGCGAAGGCCTGAGGCCGAGAAGCCGAGCGATGAGAGCGCTCCCGAGAAGTCGTCTTGGCAGATGTTGACGGTGACTCCGCCGGTCGCAGCGGCGACCTGCACGTAGCGATTGGCGAAGTACGAGACCTCGAACCCGCCGTCGTTCACGCCGCTGGTCGGGCACGGTTGCCCGTTGAGTGAGCGGCAG
>JANLPS010000074.1:0-14970 GCA_031367385.1 Archangium sp.
CGTACGCCTTGACCGCCTCGGTCACCAACGGCGTCGCGATTTCGACCACGAACGTCGCGACCGTCACGGCACCCGCCACTGTGATCGACCCTTTTCCCGCGAACAACTCGGCGTCTGACACCGACACCATCTCGGCCGTGCTGCGCGTGCTGACCGTCACCAAGTCTGGGCTCAGCACCGGCTTGGGCACGGTGACCTCAGCCCCGGCTGGCATCACCTGCGGGCCCGCGTGCCCCTCTGCCAATGCGAGCTTCGGCGACGGGTCATCGGTGACGCTCACCGCCGTGGCTCAGCCGCTCAACCGCTTCGTCGGCTGGGGAGGCGCCTGCGCCGCCGCCGGCACTGCTCCGACGTGTACCGTGACCATGTCGGCCGCTCAGAACGTGACGGTGACCTTCAGCGCCTGCGGCAACGGCACGCTCGATTCGACCGAAGGGTGCGACGACAGCAACATCACCACCGGCGACGGGTGCAACGGCTCGTGCCTGATTGAGACGGGCACCGCCTGCAACGCCAACGCGTCAGGTCTGACCGGCAGCTTCTCGTGCGCCAGCGGCATCTGCGACACGGCCGGCAACGCGGCGCCGGGCGTTTGTGAAGCCGCCTCGACGTGTGGCAACAGCGCTCGCGAAGCCGGCGAAGGCTGCGATGACGGTAATCTCACCGCGGGCGACGGCTGCAATGCGTCGTGTCTCATCGAGACCGGCAACACCTGCAACGCCAGCAGCCCGGGCGCGACGGGCAACGCCTCATGTGCGAGCGGCGTGTGCGACTCGGTCGGCAACGCGGCCCCGGGGAAGTGTGAGGCCGTCAATACCTGCGGCAACAGCGTGCGCGAAGCGGGCGAAGGCTGCGACGACGGCAACCTCACCGTGGGCGACGGCTGCAACGCCAGCTGTAAGGTCGAGACCGGTACGGCCTGCAATGGCTCGGCGCCTGGCTCCATCGGAGGCGCCTCGTGCGCGAGCGGCATCTGTGACGCGACGGGCAACGCCGCACCGGGTATCTGCGAGGCGATCAACACCTGCGGCAACGGCACCCGCGAAGCCGGCGAAGGCTGTGACGACGGCAACCTCGTCGCCGGTGATGGGTGCAACGCCTCGTGCAAAATCGAAACAACGCGCGCCTGTAACCAGACCGCGCCGGGCTCGACGGGCAACGCATCGTGCGCCAGCGGCCTGTGCGACACCGTCGGCAATGCGCTGCCTGGCGTCTGCGAAGCAATCAACACCTGTGGCAACGGTACGAGAGAAGCGGGCGAAGGCTGCGACGACGGCAACACCACGGCGGGCGACGGCTGCAACGCGACCTGCAAAGTCGAAACGGGCACTGCGTGCAACGGCAGCGCCCCAGGCCTGGTTGGCAGCGCCTCCTGCGCGAGCACACGCTGCGACACGGTGGGCAACGTGGCCCCGGGCATCTGCGAGGCGCTCGGCGTCTGCGGCAATGGGCTGCTTGAAGTCGGCGAAGGGTGTGACGACGGCAACCTGGCCACCGGCGACGGCTGCAATGCGGCTTGCCGAGTCGAGACCGGTACCGCGTGCAACGCAGCCGCTCCCGGGTTGGTCGGCAGCAACTCGTGCGCAAGCTTGCTGTGCGACACCGTCGGCAATGCCGCGCCCGGCATCTGTGAGGCCGCTGGGGCGTGTGGCAACAGCGTGCGCGAGGCGGGAGAAGGCTGCGACGACGGCAACCTCACCGCGGGCGACGGCTGCAACGCGACCTGCAAAGTCGAAACCGGCTCGGCGTGCAACGGCGCAGCACCGGGCACCATCGGAGGCGCTTCGTGCGCCAGCGGGTTGTGCGACACGGTCGGCAACGCGTCACCTGGCCGCTGCGAAGCCATCAACACCTGTGGCAACGGAGCACTCGAGGCCGGTGAAGGCTGTGACGACGGCAACCTCACCAGCGGAGATGGTTGCAACGATGTCTGCAAGGTCGAAAATGGCCGTGCGTGCAATGGCGCGGGCCCCGGCTCGACCGGCAGCGCATCGTGCGCGAGCGGGCTCTGCGACACGGTCGGCAATACGGCGCCCGGTGTCTGCGAAGCGCTGAACGCCTGCGGCAACGGCGTGCGCGAAGGCGTCGAGGGCTGTGATGACGGCAACCTCACCATCGGTGACGGCTGCAACGCGACCTGCAAAGTCGAGACGGGCAACGCCTGCAACGGCGCGGCGCCCGGGTCGGTCGGCAATACGTCGTGTGCGAGCGGCCAGTGCGACTCCATCGGCAACGCAGCGCCCGGCGTCTGTGAAGCGCTCAACGTCTGCGGCAACGGCCTCATCGAGGCCACAGAGGGCTGCGACGATGGCAACCTCACCGCCGGCGATGGCTGCAACGGCACCTGCCGCATCGAGACCGGCACCGCGTGCAACGGCTCGGGCCCCGGCTCGACCGGCAACGCCTCGTGCGCCAGCGGCTTGTGCGACGCCATCGGCAACACCGTGCCTGGCGTGTGTGAAGCCATCGGCGCCTGCGGCAACGGGCTGCGCGAAACGGGTGAGGGCTGTGATGACGCCAACACCACTGCCGGTGATGGCTGCGGCCCGACGTGTCTCATCGAGAATGGCCGCGTCTGCGCTTCGACCGGGCCAGGCTTCACCGACAACCGCTCGTGTGAGAGCGGCATCTGCGACGCGCTCGGCAACGCGGCGCCCGGGGTGTGCGAACCCGCCAGTACCTGCGGCAACAGCGTGCGCGAGGCCGGTGAAGGGTGTGACGACGGCAACGCCACCGCGGGCGATGGCTGCAGCGCCACCTGTCTCATCGAGAACGCGCGGGCGTGCAACGTGTCGACCCCAGGGGTCGTCAACAACGCGTCATGCGTGAGTGGAGTCTGCGACACCACCGGCAACGCCTCGCCCGGCCTTTGCGAGTCGGCGGGCGTGTGCGGCAACGGCGTGCGCGAAGCAGGCGAAGGCTGCGACGACGGCAACGCGTCGCCAGGTGATGGCTGCAACGCCACGTGCCTGGTTGAAAATGGCGCGGCGTGTAACGGCAACGCTCCCGGAGCGACGGGGAGCGCCTCGTGTGCGAGCGGCGACTGCAACACCACGAACGGCGCGCCTGGGGTCTGCCGGGCCAACAACAGCTGCGGCAACGGAGTTCGAGAATCGGCCGAGGGCTGCGACGACGGCAACACCACCACGGGCGATGGGTGCAACGCGACGTGCCTGATCGAGAACGGCACCGCCTGCAATGCGGCTGCTCCAGGCGCGAGTGGCAATGCCTCGTGCGCGAGTGGCGTGTGCGACGTGACGGGCCAATCGGCACCGGGCGTCTGCGAAGCGGCCAATGCCTGTGGCAACGGCGTGCGTGAGGCGAGCGAAGGCTGTGACGACGGCAACGTGGCAGGCGGCGATGGCTGCAGCGCGACCTGCCTCATCGAGACCGGCAAGGCCTGCAACGCCTCGCTGCCCGGGGCGACCGGAAGCAGCTCATGTGTTGGCGGGGTCTGCGACGTGACGGGCCACGCGGCTCCGGGTGTGTGCGCGACGGCGAACACCTGCGGCAACGGGGTGCGTGAAGCCGGAGAAGGCTGTGACGATGGCAACACCACCGCCGGTGACGGGTGCAGCGCTGTCTGCCTGCTCGACGAAGGGCAGCGGTGCAACACGCAGACGCCAGGCGCGGTCGGCAACGCCTCGTGTTCCAACGGGCGTTGCGACAACACCACTGGCACCTGCCGCAGCGGCGGCGGCGGCGATCGCGATGGTGATGGGGTGCCTGACGTCGACGACCTCGACGACGACAACGACGGCATCACCGACGTGATGGAGGGAGGCCCCGACACCGATACCGATGGTGACGGCGTGCCAGATCGCCTCGACCTCGACAGCGATGGCGACGGCATTCTCGACGCCTTTGAAGCAGGCCACAGCCAGCCGATCAGCACCACCGGTGTCTTGGTGTGCGCTGGTGGGTTCGGCACCAACGGGCTGTGCGACGCGCTCGAGACGACTCCGGGTTCGGGCAAGGTCTCGTACGCAGGCAATGGCACCGAGACCACGAAGGCCATCGATACCGATGGTGACGGAGTGCCGGATTTCCGTGACCTGGACTCCGACAACGACGGCATTCTCGATGCGACTGAAGGCGGGGGCTCGTGCGTCGACGGCGATGCGAATGGCCTCTGCGACGGGTCTGACGGCGATGGCGACGGCATCTCGAGCTCGGCTGATCCCTCGGGCGGCAAGTGGGGCTCGGGGCTCAACATGGCTCCCGTCGACACCGACGGAGACGGCGTGCCTGATTTCAGAGACCTCGACAGCGACAACGATGGGCTCTCAGACCTGGTCGAAGGCGGCTCGAGCTGCACCGACACTGACCATGACGCGCTGTGCGACGGCGTTGATGTCGATGGTGACGGGCTGCGCAGCACTGGCGACGGCACGCCAAACGCGCGCGGTACGTCGTCGGCCTCCACTCCGCCAGACACCGACGGTGACGGAGTGCCCGACTTCAGAGACCTCGACAGCGACGATGACGGTCTGGCTGACCTGGTTGAAGGTGGCTCGACCTGCACTGACGCGAACAACGACGCGGTGTGCGACGCAGGTGATGCCGACCACGACGGGTTGACGGACTCCGCCGATGGCAAGCCTGCCGTCTTCGGGAGTGGCTCCGACAAGCAGCCCACGGTGCCCGACACCGACAGCGACGGCGTGCCCGACTTTCGAGATCTGCAGTCGAAGGGCGATGGCACCTTCGACATTGTTAGGGCCGGCAAGGCGCGGCTCGATGCCGACCACGATGGCCGCATCGACCCTGGCGCCGACATTGATCACGACGGCCTGCGCGACTCGGTTGATCAGCTGATCGGCACCTTCGGCGGGCTCCCGCTGGCTGCTGGGTACCGCGTCACCGGCGGTGGGTGCGGGTGCTCCTCGGGTGATGACTCCGCGGTGCCGGGCGTCTTCTTGTTCGTGGGGCTCTTCATCTGGGCCTCCAAGCGGAGGCGCCTTCAGCGTCGCGTCGTGAGCCGAGGCGTCGGCGTCGCGCTGTGCGTGCTGGTGGCGCAGAGCGCGCTCGCCCAAACGAGCACCGCGATCGACGTGCAGCAGTTCAAGCCCGGCCCGGGCAAGTACGACTTGCTGAATGTGATGTCGCCGCAGACCTGCGGGGCCGGCTGTTTTGCGACCGGGCTCTGGTTTCAGTACTCGAGAAACCCACTGCAGCTGTCAGACCTGTCGAACAATCGCATCGGGCGACTCGTCGACAACCAGTTCACCGCTGACTTGCTGCAGACTTTTGGGCTGACCGAGCGCATTGATCTCGGGTTTCATCTGCCGCTCTACATTCAAAGCACCGGCGCGTCAGACCTCACCAACCCCAACTACTTCGGTGCAGGGTGGGTCTTCGGGGCGGGCGACCTGCGCGTCGTGCCGCGCGTGCGACTGGTGACTTTTGATTTCGGCCTCTCACTTGGCCTGGCCCTGCCGGTGGTGCTCCCGACCGGGCGAATCGATGCCTTCATGGGAGGGCGGTATCTCGGGTTGCAGCCGAGGCTTCTGGGAGAATTCAAGAAGGGCGGGTTGACGGTCGACCTGAACCTCGGCGTGAACTTTCGGCACTTTCAGCAGCTGGCCAATGTCTCCGCGGGCAATGAGTTCGCCTGGAGCGCAGCGGGTGAGTACCGATTGCAGGCGGGGAACCTGCCGTTGTCCGTGCTCGCAGGCATCTTCGGCAACGTCGGGTTGCGCGACGGTGGTCAGTACGCGGGCGGCCGAATGGTCGAGGCCGACATTGGGGTGAAGTCGACGTTGCAAGATCGCTGGGCGTTGGGTCTGACCATCGGCCGCGGCATCGTGACTGGCGTGGGTTCTCCAGATGTTCGCGTGGCGCTCAGCGTGAGCTACCTGCCCGCGTGCGGCCCCGCTGGCCCGAGCGACCGCGATGGTGACGGCATCCCTGACGCGGTTGATCAGTGCCCCAACGAGCCAGAAGACCGAGATTGCTTTCAAGACGACGACGGGTGCCCAGACCCAGACAACGACAAAGACGGCATTCTCGACGCGGTCGATGCGTGCCCGCTCGAGAAAGAAACCGTCAATGGGTATCGCGACGATGACGGCTGCCCCGAGAAGGACACCGACGGCGACGGCATTTTCGACGAGGTCGACAAGTGCCCGACCGTTGCTGAAAACAAGAACGGCATCGAAGACACCGATGGGTGCCCCGAGCTCGACAGTGACGGCGACGGCATCTTCGATTCGGTCGACAAGTGCCCGAACGCGCCTGAAGACAAAGACGGCTTCGAAGACGACGACGGCTGCCCAGACCCCGACAACGACAAAGACGGCATCCCCGATGTGAAGGACAAGTGCCCGCTGCAGCCCGAGACGATCAACGGCATCGAAGACACCGATGGGTGCCCCGACGAGGGCGAGTCGAAGGTCAAGCTCGAGGGCAACAAGATTCTGATTCTCGACAAGGTGTACTTCGCCACCGGGCAAGACGTGATCTTGAGCCGCTCGTTCAACCTCTTGACGCAGGTGGCGTCGACGTTGCTCGCGCATGAAGAGCTCAAGAAGGTGCGCGTCGAGGGTCACACCGATGACCGTGGCGATGACCGCGCCAACCTTGATCTCTCACAACGCCGGGCCGCGAGCGTGAAGCGCTTCTTGGTCGAACGTGGCGTGGCGGCGACCCGGCTCGAGGCCGTTGGCTATGGTGAAGTGAAACCGGTCGCTCCCAACACGACGCCCGCCAATCGTGAGATGAATCGGCGCGTCGAATTCGTCATTGTGGGCTCAGACGACTGAACGAGGGTCCTTCGAGTCCCTCAGGACGAACGGTGGGCTACGGCAGCCGTCTGCCCGAGTACAGCATCGTGCCCGAAGGCCCAGTCAGTACGTGCACGGCTTGACCGTTCGCCACGATGTTCCACGGGTGGTTGGTGTCACCCACGTTGGTCGTGTCGATCGCGCGGGTGCTGGTTTGCCACGTGGTGCCGTAATCGGGCGAGAACATGTACCCCGCGGGGTCTCGAACACATGCGTTCTGGTCAGGTGGGTGGGCCCAAGAAGAGCTCGACCGCCTTCGCTGGCATGTCGAGATCATGATTCGTTTCGCCCAGCGCCCGGGGGAAGCGGAAGGTGCGCTGGGGCACGGCGTGGCCCCCGTTCTTCACCACGTAGTGAACGACGTACGGCGCGCCGTCACGCAACCAGGTGTACGACTCGACTGACGTCGCTGTGCCCGCAGCGGGGAGGGTTGCTTGAATCGGCTGCTCCGTGAGCCCGTTGACGCGAGCGAAGTGCCCAGCCGTGTCGGCAGCTGAACGCGCGAAGCCGCGGCTCGCCAAGCCGAACATGGTGACCTCTCCGCCCTCGAAGGGCACGAGCGGGTCGTTGGTGCCGCTCACCACCATCACCAGCGGAGTCGGCTTGCTGGTATCGCAGCCCATGTTGTCACTCGAAGGCAGCGTCGAACCGGCGACCGCGAGCCCCGACAGCACCTCTGGCGTTTCGAACGCCAACCGAAAGGCCATCTGGCCGCCATTTGAATACCCGAACGCGTAGACCCGGTCGGTCGCGATGCCGTTGGTCTCGTGCAGGTGCGCGATGAGGGCCTTGAGAAACCCGACATCGTCGACGTTCTCGAGCTTCGCGGGGTACTTGGCGGCCCTTCTGCAGTCATTCCAATTGCCCTTGTAGCCATCGGGGTACGCGACGACGAACCCGCGTTGATCAGCCAGCGCATCGAGCTCGAAGCCCGTCCACTCGCGCATTTGCGCGCCGGTCATGGTCGAGCCGTGCAAGACCAGAAGCAGCGGTGCTCCGGCAGGCAACTTCTCGGGCGCGTAGGCCCAGAACGTTCGGTCGCGCGTGCCGACCCGCAGTGTGTCACGCCGAGCCGTTGACGAGAGCTTCGGCACCTCGGGCACGGGCGCATACCCAAGCACCAGGTACGCGGCCGCCAGCGCGACGAGAATCACGAAGCCGATGCCTGCAGCGACCTTCAGGTATTTGCGCACGTCGTATTCCTTCGAAATTGCGGGTCGATCTCGCAGCGGGAGGCCTGGGCGGCGTTTACAACAAGCGCTCCTCATTCACCGAAAAGAGCGCGCCTTGCGATACCTCGCACTGATGACCCTGTTGCTCTGTGCCTGCGCCGCCGAAGATAAGGCACTTGCTCGCCCGTCTCCGGCTCGAGCTGATCAGCCGGCGGTCGCACAGGGGCTCTCACCCGAGCTCGCGGCCTACCGCTCGCAGGAGATCTTGAAAGACGTGCCGTGGGGCGCGACGCCTGATGAGGTCGTTGCGAAAAAGGGTGAGCCGCAAGAACGCTCGGGCCACTCGATGACCTTCGTCGACAGCGTGGTGGGAGCACCAGTGCCGGTGGTTTTCGCGTTTCATGAAGGGCACCTCGCGCAGACCAAGACGTCGTTCAGCGGCAGGCCCCCGTCGTCGTTGATCGAGAAGGGCATGCAGATGCGGTACGGCGCCGACGCTGTGGCGGCCGAGAGCCTCGTCGCGTTCTCGGTCTTCGGGGCTGAGGGGGTGGCCCCGGCGTTCGCGGTCGATCACTCCGTCGGCTGGAAGACGAAGGAGTCGGCCATTGTGCTCATCGTAGCCACCGGTGGCGGTCAGGCGGAGGTCATCTCGAGCAGCCTCACGCTGGCACCGCTGCTGCTCGCGGCACGTACTGACGCGCAGAAGAAGTAGCCCACGCTCGGTTTCCATCGGCCAAGGAGGGTTCGCCGAGGGGCGGCGCCGCGAATAGGGTGCGGTCATGCTCAATCTTCACGTCATTCTGTGCAGCACCCGGCCCACACGCGCCGGTGCCCCGATTGCCCGCTGGTTTTTCGAACAGGCCAAGAAGTACGGCACATTCAACGTCGAGCTCGTCGACCTGCTCGAGGTCAACCTGCCGGTCTTCGACGAACCCAATCACCCGCGGCTTCGCCAGTATCAGCATGAGCACACCAAGCGGTGGTCGGCCATCGTCGAGCGGGCCGACGCGTTCGCCTTCGTCACGCCCGAATACGACTACGGCATGCCTCCGTCATTGCTCAACGCGCTCGTCTACTTGAGCCAAGAGTGGTCACGAAAAGCCGCGTGCATCGTGAGCTATGGAGGCGTTTCGGCAGGCACCCGGGCGGCGCAGTCGCTCAAGCAGACGCTCACCGCACTGAACGTGATGCCAGTCCCCCAGAGCGTCAACATCCCCTTCTTCAATACGATGATCAGCGACGGCAGCTTCAAACCTGGCGACCAGCAAGAGAAGGGTGTCAAAACCACGCTCGACGAGCTTACGGTCTGGGCGACTGCGCTCAAGCCGACCCGGGCGGTGTGAGCTCTCTGTCGTTCGGCTTGCGAAAATCACGGCCGTAGACCCGCACCAGCGACACGAAGAGCGTCACCACCAACGGCCCCAGCAGCAGACCCACGGTACCGAAGGCGGCCAGGCCGCCGATGAGCGAGAAGAAGACGACGCCTCCGTTGAGCTGCACCGCGCCGCCTTTGATCAGCATCGGCTTCACCACGTTGTCGACCAGGCCGACGACGACCAGGCCCCAGATGGCGAGAAAGATCGCCCAGCCGGTGTGCCCGGTGAGCAGTAGCAACCCGGCCGCCGCGACGCAGGTCGAGCCGGCGCCGACCGCCGGTATGAAGGCGGTGAAGAAGGTGAGGGTCATGAAGAAGAACGGGTGCGGTACCTGCGCGATGAGATACCCCACGAGCGCGGCGACCGCTTGAACCGCGGCGGTGATGACCGTCGAGCGCACGACCGAGCCCGAGACGGTCTTGACCTCGGTCAGCAGCTCCATGGTCTGGCCTGGCAGCAGCGGCGAAGCACGCTCGACCCACCCGAGCAGCTCGGCGCCTTGCACCAGAAAGAAGAACAACGCGATCAACATCACCGTCGCTGAAAAGAGCAACGAGCCGCCGGCCGCCATGACCGCTCCCACCGCGGTGGCGGCTTTGCCCCCCTGCGAGCTCAGCTTGTCTTGAACGGTCTGGCTCAAATCACCCGCGTCTTGAGGCAATTGGGCGAGCGCCTCTTTCGCCGCGACCTTTGCTGGCTCGGGCAGCTTGTCGATGAGGTTCGAGACGTCATCACCTTTGATGGTCTCGACGACGAAGGCGATGCCCGAACGGCCTTCGCGAATCAAAAAGGCCGAGATGCCGACGACCGGGCCCAGCAGCGTCACCAGCACCGCGACGACGATCAGGCTCGCAGCGAGTGAGCGCCGGCCCCGCAGCGTAGTGGTGAGCCAGCGGTGCGGGCGCCAGAAGAGCGACGCCAAGACCACGGCCAGAAAGAGGCCAACCCACAGCGCACGCATGATCAGCACCAGCAAGACCGAAGCGATGATCAGCAGGCCGAGCATGAAGCGCCTCGCCGTCAGCCGGGCGGTAGGCGCTGTACCGACAGTCGTCGAGTCGCTCATCGCAGAGCCGTTAGCAGGGGGTGGGCTCAATCGCACACGCTCATTCATTCGGTTCGATGAACGGCGCGCCGCGTCCTGGGCGTCGCGATGTAGGTGAAGCGAGATTCACCGGTCTGCCTGACGTCCGCCAATGAGGAACTTTGCGGCGTCGAGAAATCAGTATGGCAATCTCCCCCCGCCCCCGAAGTGCAGTTCATCAAGTGAGTATGGCAACAGACGATCATTTCATTCCGTTCATGCGGCTCGGTCATTGTGTTTTTGTGAGCGTCCCAGCCGAGCTCACAGACTCCCACGCTCGCTTTCTTCAAGAGACGGTCAGCCAACGACTCTCAGTCGCCGACGGCGTTCGAGGCCTGGTGCTCGACGTCTCGGCACTGAGCCTCATCGACAGCTTCGCCGCCAAGATTCTCGGAGAGACCGCGAGCATCGCCCGTCAATTCGGCGTCAAAGGTGTGCTTGTCGGCGTGCGGCCGTCGGTGGCCATCACGCTGGTCGAGCTCGGCATCGACCTGCGCCACGTCGAGACCGCGCTCACGCTGGAGCTGGCGCTCGAGAAGCTGCAGCTGCGCATCGTGAGCACCGACGCATGACCTCGATTCTCAGCGCGATTGAGCCCTTGATGAATGAGTGCCTCGGCCCCGCTTCGGCGGTGGGCGTCTTTCGAACGCTCCCCCAGCCCGTGCACCAGGAGGTGGGCAGCCTGACGGTGGTTGAAGTTCGAGAGCTGCTGTTGCACCTCGAGACCAGCGTTCGGCTATTCGCCAGGCCCGGCAAGGCGATGGCGCCCGGCAAGCTTCGCGACGCCATCACCGGCGGGGCTCCGGCCAAGGCGCGTGAAGAGCGGTACCCAATCAGCTCTGATCGCGATGTGCTGGTGGTGCAGCGAGCCACCCAGATGCTGACGCGAGGCTTCTTCGGCATCACCGATGGCGTTCGGCTGGCGACCGCCGTGTCAGAGCTCGCGCGCAACATCTACATGTACGCGGGTCGCGGCGAGGTGACGCTTCGCTTGAGCGAAGAGCCCAACGCCTTCGTGTTCGGCATTTTCGCCGTTGATCAAGGCCCCGGCATCCCCCACCTCGAGACCATCATGAAGGGCGACTATCGCTCTTCGACGGGGCTGGGCCGCGGCATCGTCGGCACGCAGGCGCTGCTCAATTCGATGCACGTCGATACCGCGCCGGGCAAAGGCACCCGAATCACCGGTGAGCGGCGGGTTCGCAAATCGTGAGTGGGCTTAGCATCGCCACCCTGCACCGGCTGCGGCCTGCCGAAGGGCTCCATGCCTGCGGAGACGCGGTCGTCGACGCCAGCGCGCCGGGGTGGCGGCTGCTCGCGGTCATCGATGCGCTCGGTCACGGGCCCGACGCGGCACGAAGCGCGCAGTCGGCGCAGGTCGCGGCGCAGAACGCCGTTGGCCAGCCGCTGTCAGCGGTCTTTTCGGCGGTGCACCATTCACTGGCGCGGCTGCGAGGCGTGGTGATGTCGGCGATTTTAATCGAAGGCGAGGCGGCGGTCTTCGCGGGCGTCGGCAACGTCGAGCTCTTCGGGCCTCCAGGCGTGAACAGGCCGATCACCATGGCCGGCACGCTGGGTGGCGGGGCGTACCGGTTTCGCCCGTTTCCACTGCTGCTTCGACCCGGTCAGCGCTGGGCGCTCGCTTCAGCCGGCATCAAGACGCGTGAGGGGGCGGCGCTGTTTTTGAAGCTGGTCGCCGCGCCCGCGCAGGAGATGGTTGACGCGCTGATTGAACGGGCCAGCCGGCCGCACGACGACGTGGCGGTGCTGATCATCGACACCGGAGCCGCCGCGTGAAGACGCGCTTGTCGGCCACCGTTCAGCGAAGGCTCGACGTGTTGGCGGCGGCCTCCGAAGCGCGGGCGTCGGCGCTCTCGTTCGGCATCGCCGCCAAACAGGCCGACGAGCTCGCCCTCGTGGTCGCCGAGCTGGGCATGAACGCGCTCAACCATGGGCAGGGTCAGGGCACCGTCGAGGTGAGCCTCGACTCGAGCGGGTGGGTGGTCGGGGTCGACGACTCGGGCCCCGGGCTCTCTGCCGCCGTGCTGGCCGACGCTGGCCGCAGCGATCATTTCGGAGCCAACGGTGCCCGGCCGCTCGGCGATGGCGGCAGCTTCGGGTCGGGGCTCGCCTCGGTTCGACGCCTTTCGACCTCGCTCGAGCTGGCCAACAAAGCCAGTGGTGGGGCCCGTGCGGTGGCCTCTCGAACGCTCTCTTCACCCACGAACGACAGAATCGAACGCGTGGTCGACCTGATGGCCAAGGCCGCCTGCAAGGAGTACCAGCACCGGCTGCAGATCGCAGACGATGCCGCCGATGACCCGTTTTTGCAGGTCGAGGTCGGGCTCAACGTGGTGCTCGAAGATCTGCAAGAGGCCGAGGTGGCGCGGCAGAAGTACGTCAAAGAGATCGAGCGCAAGAACGAGGAGATCGCCGACCGGGCCGCGATGGCGCTGCGCGAGCTCTCGACGCCGATCATCGCCGTCTGGGACGGAGTGCTCACCCTGCCCATCATCGGCATGGTCGACACCGCCCGCGGCGCGGAGATGATGGATCAGCTGCTCACGCGCGTGGCGGCAGATCAGGCGCGGTATGTGATCATCGACATCACAGGCGTGTCGGTGGTCGACACCCGCACCGCCGACAGTTTCATTCGCATGTCAGAGGCCGTTCGACTGGTCGGCGCAGAGTGCTTCTTGACCGGCATCAGCCCCGCCATCGCGCAGACCATCGCGCAGCTCGGCATCGACACCTCGCGCATTCGAACGCTCCGCCGGCTCTCTGACGCCTTGAAGGTGGTCTTCGCCAACTTAGGCGTGCAGCAAAGCCGCGCAGAGTCACACCCGTTTTCTTCTGGAGGCGCTCACCGATGACGATGACCTATGACTTGTTCAAGACCGCGAAGGGCCACACGGTGGTTCGCATCGTCAGCTCCGACGACGTGACGGCTGATCAGGCCAACAAGCTGAACGCCGACATGGCGGCGGGCGCGAAGTTCGCGAACCTGCCGATTCTCGCGTTGGTCGAGCCGGGGGCGAATTTCTCTCCCGAAGCGCGCAAGGCGTTCACCAGCCAGCAGGGCGGCGCAACCAACCCAGTCGCCATCGTCGTGAACAGCGCTCCGCTGCGGGTGATGCTGACCTTCATCATTCGAATCTCAGGAGCGGCTGCGGCGACCAGGTTTTTCTCGAGCGAGGCCGACGCGCAGGCGTGGCTCGATGAAAAGCTGCAAGCGCCGCGCTGAAGCGTCGCCGTGGTCGATCACGGAACGTCGTAAATGACGTCGTCGTAGTCGACCTCGCACGCGGTCGACGGCGCGGTCACGTTGAGGCCCAGTTTGAAGTTCGGCCGAACGCCCATGCCTTGGTCGATGGAGAACGACTCCGGCGCGCCGCTGCCGACCGCAATGGTGCCGGTGGTGGGCGGGGCCGTCACCACGCGCTCCATGCCGAGGTGAATCACCACCCGTACCCAGGTGCCGACGACGAGGGCGGTCGCGAGCGGTATCGAGACGCGGGCCTTGGAGGCCTGAATGAGCTCGATCGCCGTGCCCGAGGAGGAGACGATGAGGGCGAGCCCGTACGATTGAAAGTTGATCGGGTTGAGGCCCTCGATGCGCGCGATCTCCATGCGACTCCCGCCACAGAGCGAGGCGACCCGCACTGAGAAAGCGAAGTCGGCATCGACGTGGTTCGGGCTCGACGAAGAGCCCGTGCTCTTCTGAATCTGAATCAGGGTTGCGCCCACCGACGTCGCCGGCGCGCTCGAGGCGAACGCGTTGGGAGCGGAGACGTGCTGGTCGGTCACCAGCCCCCCCGGCGGCAGCCCTGCGCCGATCATGCCGTCGGCCGCGGTGAATGACCACTGGGTAGCGGTGAACGCAGGCAGGTCGAAGTCTTCGCAAAAGTCTTCAGCGCGACCCGTGCACCAGGTCACCACACTGCCGCCGTCGGGTTCGGTGCCCGCATCAGTGGGGTCGCCCGCGTCGGAGCGCACGCCCGAATCGCCAGACCCACCGGGCAGCGCGCCTGCGTCGTTTGGGGCCCCGCCGTCAGCGGGCGAACCAGCATCAGCGAGGCGACCCGCGTCTCGTGGCACCCCTGCGTCGAAGGGCGCGCCAGCGTCGAAGTGCGCGCCAGCGTCGAAGGGCGCTCCCGCGTCGAAGGGCGCTCCCGCGTCACGGCGAACGCCGGCGTCTTCGACAGGTTCGCCGTCGGAGGGCGCGCCGCTGCATGAAGCCAGCGTCAGCACCGCCACCACACGCAGGGTCGCTCGCATAGGGGCGAACCTATGCCGAAATGTCGTTTGCTAGAATGAATTGCTCTTGTTTCGAAAGCTCCACGGTCGGGGTCCAGCGAGCGGGCATTGCGGCGCCTCCAGGTGAGGCGCCAAGAGATCAAAAACCATCAGCTCAAGCGATCGATTTTACTGACGACTGAAACTGATCGGCGTCCTAGCGAAGAAGCTACCGAAGACATTGCGACTGGCCATCGACTCGTCGCCGCTCGAGGGCGCCGGTCGCGTCGAAGATACGCTCAACCTGCTGGGCCACG
>JANLPS010000214.1:0-16048 GCA_031367385.1 Archangium sp.
CCCCGGCGATACCGCCTTCAACGTCATCGAGCACGCGTGTCGCCTGGCCGGCCTGCTCCCCGTGAGCGACGGAAACGGCCACCTGGTACTCACGAACGCCGGCACGGAGCAATGCTCGACGAACCTGATTCAAGGCGAGAACGTCTTAAGCGCCAGCGTCTCGTACGATGACAGCGGCCGCTACTATCGGTACATCACGCTTGGCCAAGGTCGGGGCACCGATGAGAACCACGGCGCCGCAATCACCCAAGTCACAGGCGAGGCCTTTGATCTCGGGGTGAAACAGCAGTCTCGCGTGTTGATCGTGAGGCCCGAAGGCAGCGTGACTCGAGCTCAGGCGACGGTCCGTGCGGAGTGGGAGGCCGCCGTGAGGTGTGCTCGAGCCGCAACGGCAAGCGTGACCGTTCAGGGCTGGCATCAGGCCAACGGGACACTGTGGCCGTTGAATGCTCTGGTCACCACGAAGATCCCGTCGTTGGAGATCGGTACCGAGAACGCGGGGATTTCGCTCCTGATTACCCAGGTGGTCCACTCGCTCTCGCAAAGCGGCGGCACGACGACGCAGCTCACGTTGCGGCGACCTGGCGCCTACGTGCCCGAACCGGTCATTCAGCCGAACAAACCCGATCACCGGTGGCAAGAACTCGAGAACCACGGCAAGGGCTTGCGCTGAGCCGACGAGCACCGCCCTCCTTAGTTAGTACCGCAAGCACTCCGTATCGCTGATTCGGAGACACCAGATCTCTTCATCTCGTCGATCTGGCCGCCCGTGCACTGTTTGGTGGGTGCGCTCTCGACAGCAGGGACTGTGATGACCGGGTCTCTCGTTTCGGTCACGGGCTGATGGTCAGCGGGATGGGGGAGAGCCGTTTGATCACACCCGTCATTGGAGGCGCCCGAAAGAACTTCCCCGGCGCGACCCAAGTAACTGACGGAATGGCCAAGTTGAAAAGCACTGAGTACGGCCATGACCACGGCGCCTACTCCAAATCCGATAGAGAAGGCTTGATTAGTGTAGGCCGCCGGGGTGCCGGGTTGCGAGGCCGCCGCTACCGAGAACGAGCTAGACACAGCAGAGAGCCCCACGGCTGAGACTGCGCCCCAAATTGCCCTCGATTGTGAATTTGCGGCGCACGTCATTGTCGTACCGGCCACGTACTCACGCGACTGGGGTCCACCCACGTGCGAGTCGAATGTTGCGCACGACATCAACGAAAGAACGGCAAGGCTACCCAGCACGCCCACAGTTTTGGTCATTTCTCGGAGGCTTGCACGGGTGCTCTTGGCGTCAAGAAAAACCGGCCTGCGAAGCTATTTCTCAGTTCGTTTAACACCTGAAGTTCGTTGGCCGGGAAGCTCGTGTCACCTTCAAACCGAGCCGCTTCAACGCCAATCTTTCGCAATTGGGCGAAGCTCAACCCTACTTCTCCGATATCGCCGAGACGGGGGGCAATCGTGCTGATGAGCGCGAGCAGCTCGTGTTCAACCAGCGTGTGTAGATGCGCGATACGCCCGACGTTTGAGTGATCAAGTGCCGTTCGACGACCATGTTTCGCCGCGAAAGCCAGCGCTCGCTTGTTCATGTCTTCGCGCAGCGCGGCAACAAATTCAGGGTCTAGATCTTCATTGGCCATGGGCAGTCGACGAGCCTCGACGGTCTTGCTGACCGGGTCACTCGAAATCTAAGCCGCCCCATAGCCAGGGAGGGGACGCCCTGAGATCGTCGAACCTGAGGCAACGTCGAGCCTCGATTCTGGCTCTCCAGACATGAAAACGCCCCTCACGGGGCGGGTGCTGCGTTCGAGCTCAGGCGAGGCTTACTCGGCGAGCGCCACGTTGACCGACAGGGTGCACTGCACCGCACCGGCTTGGCCGTCGAAGGCAACGCAGACGTCAGTGGCGCCGTCGCCGTACACGGCGCCCTGGCCGAAGAGCACCCCGCCACGCGTGCCCCGCGCGATGGTCACGCCCGTTTCGTCATCGGTGATCACCTCGGTCGCGTAGACAAACTGCGCGGGGATCGTGACGTATGCGACGGGGCCGGCGAGGTCTGCGGTGGTCATGGTGCGCTTTCAGGTGGGCGAGCCCGAGAAGATTCCCGGCTGAAAGCACCATCACTCGAGAGCCCACGTAGGGCGCAAGGGTCTGCCGAAGATATGCCACCACGGTTGCCACCACGACGGGCATTCGGGCCCTGGAGAGACAAGAAAAAAGCGGTCGGAGTGACTCTCCAACCGCCTGCGCTTATTATCGATTTTCTTGTTGGGCACAGAAGGTTTCGAACCTTCGACCCCCGCCGTGTGAAGGCGGTGCTCTACCGCTGAGCTATGTGCCCTACTCCCTCAATCGCGGCGGTGAAAACCATGACCACCCCGCCGAGTCAACGCCGAAAGCGACGCCACGCGCTCAGAGCCCTGACAATTTCTCATTCAGCGACGCCACGCGCCGCCGCAGTGACCCCAGGCTCTTGCCCAGGTCTTTGAAGTCGCTCTTCGTCGCGAAGTTGAACCCGTGCATCACCACCCGCTGGCCCTTGTCGAAGCGCTGCTTGCTCCGCTGCACGGCTCCAATCGCGCTGGCAATCTGGGTCGCCCGCTTCTCATCCGCGAACAGGCGCTCCATCGCCCGCTGCGACAAGCCCAGCGCCCGCTTCTTCAGTGAACTCGCAATACCCATGGTCACACCCCCTCGCGAACGGCCAAAAGCCAGCGTTCAGCCAGCCCCCGGTACCCCATGCGCGAGACGATTTGCTGCAGGTCGCCTCGCACCTCCAGGCGCTTTTGCACAATGGCCGCTATCGGGTCCAGTCTCCCCGCGATGAGCTCGCCCCAGGTGGCCAGCGAAGCCCTTGCCATCGACTGCACCCCCTTGGCCTCGAGCGCCTGCGCCGTCATCAACACCGGGTCGCCCAGCCGCTCATTCACCGGAGCCGCCAGCCACACCCCCACCTCGTCGACGAACAGCCCGACATCGCCCTTCCACCCCTCCAGGGCATCGGGAGCGTCAGGGTCATCGTTGAAGACCTTCGCCGCCGCCTGGCACCACTCGGGCGAGAAATACGCTGCCATCACCCGCCACCGAAGATGCGTTTGATGCTCGAGAACAGGCCCCCTTTTTCGGCCGCCTCGCGTTCTTCGTGTTTGGGCCGCTTCGCCAGCTGCTCCGCCAACGCCCGCTTGAGCACCTCAGGCGTGTCGCGGGTCGCAAGCTTGACCTGCCGAGGCTCTCCGGCGTCTTCGACCACCACCTGCAGCAAGCACTCGTCATCGAGCTTGAAGTCGATGCGCTTACCCGTCGCGGCCGAGGGCAGCTTGACCGTGCCCAAATACTCGTTGTCGACGATGAACTCGCTGTCGCCCTGAAAAATATCGATCTCGACGAACGGGTTGCCCGGCTTCTGCGGAGGCGGCACCCGAAAGCTCTTCGTCGTCGGAACCCGATGATTCTTGTCGATGATCTTGCGAAACCGGCCCGTCGGCAGGCCATACCCAATCGGCATCGAGAGCGCGTCGATCAAGGTCACTGAGTCAATGTCATCCATCGACTCCCCGAGCAGCGCAGCGCCCAAGGCCACGCACTCATCGGGGTGCACGCCCTTCCTCGGAGCCCTCCCGAAGTGCTCTTGAAGGCGCTGCTGCACCAGCGGCATGCGGCTCTGCCCGCCAACCAGAATGATCTCGTCGATCGTCGAACGAGGAATGCCCTTCTCAGTCAAAACCTCGTCGCAAATTTCGAACGTGCGATCGACCAGGTCTTTGGTCAGCGAGTTGAGCTGCTCCCGCGACACCGCGACCCGCAGATCAACCGGTTTGCTCTTGCGCTCTTCGACGTACGGCAGCTCGATCATCACGTTCTGCATCAGTGACAGATCAATCTTCGCCGCCTCAGCCCCGTTCTTCACCCGCTGCATCGCGATCGGGCTCTGCGTCAGGTCGATCTTCGACTCCGAGCGAAACGACTCGAGCACGAAATCAATGATGCGGTTGTCGAAGTCGATGCCGCCCAAGAACGTGTCGCCCCCCGTCGCGAGCACCTCGAACACGTTGCCATTCACCTGGAGCACCGAGACGTCGAACGTGCCGCCGCCCAGGTCGTACACCAGCACCCGTTGGTCGAGCCCGCGGTTGAACCCGTACGCCAGCGCCGCGGCCGTCGGCTCATTCACGATGCGCTTCACATTGAAGCCCGCCAGCGCCCCGGCCTCTTTCACCGCCTGCCGCTGGTTGTCGTTGTAGTACGCGGGCACCGTAATCACGGCCTCGTCGATGGTGCCGCCCATGAACTGCTCGGCGATGGTCTTCACCTGACCCAACACCAGCGCCGAAATCTCAGGCAGCGAATACACCCGCCCACCGACGCTCACCGCGGCCGAGCCATCGGGCCCCTCGACGATGTCGTAGGTAAAATACTCTTTGAGATCTTGAACGATCTTCGAGTCGAACTTGCGGCCGATCAACCGCTTGGCGCCGTAGATGGTGTTGCGCGGGTTGGTGACGATCTGGTCTTTGGCGATCGCTCCGACCACCAGGTCGCCCTTCGGCGAGAGCGCGACCACCGACGGCAGAATCAAGTTGCCTTTGTCAGTGGGCACGATGCGAGGCACGCGGTTGCGCACCGACGCGACGAGGGTGTTCGTCGTGCCGAGGTCGATGCCGACGACGCGTGCCTTCTCACTCATTCCGCCACCCGTCGTACCATGATCGCAAAGCCTGCGGAAAAACAGGTGGTTTCTTGAGCCACACCGTGTGCGCTGCTTGAGTACGCCCCGTGCTCAATTGGATCTTTCTCGCCCTAATTACAGGGGCCGTCGTCACCGCCGGGTTCAATGGCAATATCTCGACCCCGGCGTTTCGTGATTCGGCCGTTTTATCGGCCAAGGGCGCGGTTGAGCTGGCCATCGGGCTCATCGGTCAAATGTCGCTCTGGCTGGGCTTCATGGGCATCCTCCGGGAGGCGGGGCTCCTGGCCTCTTTGGCCCGAGTGCTCAAGCCGGTGATGTCGCGCCTCTTTCCCGACGTGCCGCCCGAGCACCCGGCGATGGGCGCGATGATCATGAACCTGGCCGCCAACATGCTCGGCCTGGGCAACGCGGCGACCCCCTTCGGCCTCAAGGCCATGAAGGAGCTCGACACCCTCAACCGCCACCGCGGCATCGCCACCAACGCGATGGCCCTCTTTCTCTGCATCAACATCGCCGACGTCGCCTTCTTGCCCCTCGGCATGGTCGCCGTGCGCGGCACCCTCGGTTCGAAAGACTCCGCCGGCATCATCGCCCCGCACATCATCGCGATGGTCTTTCGCGTCACCTTTGCCGTCATCGTCTGCAAGCTGTACGAGCGCTCGAAGCGCTTCGCCCCCGAGAAGTACCTCGACTCGCAGCTCACCGGTGAAGCCCCCGCCGCGAGCACCATCGACATGAAAGCCGCCGAGGCCTTGGCCGCCGAGAAGCCGAAAGCACCCGGCTACCGAATCGCGCTCGCCCTGGTGATCGCCGGCCTGGTGCTGTGGGCGATTGTGCGCTCGACGCTGATCGCCAGCGCCACTGGAGGCGCCTTCGACGTCACCAAGGGCCTCTTCTCAGATTGGCTGCTGCCCCTGCTGATGGTCACCATCGTCACGGTCGGTTTCGGCCGAAACGTGCGGGTGTACGAAGCCTTCATCGCCGCCGCCAAAGAGGGCTTTCAAGTCGGAGTCACCATCATCCCCTTCCTGGTCGCGATTCTCGTCGCGGTCGGCATGTTTCGCGCGTCGGGCGCCCTGGCCGTGGTGACCGACGCGATTGGCACTGTCACCACGCCGCTCGGGTTCCCTCCAGAAGCGCTCCCGATGGCCCTGATTCGCCCGCTCTCGGCCACCGGAGCCCTCGGCGTTGCCTCTGAGACGATGAAGGCCAACGGCACCGACTCGTTCATCGGGTACATGGTCTCGATGCTGAACAGCAGCTCAGAGACCACGTTCTACGTGCTCGCGCTGTACTACGGCTCAGTGCAGGTGCGCGCCGTGCGGCACACCTTGGCGGCCTGTCTCACCACCGACGCCTTCGCGCTGGTGCTGACCACCCTGCTCTGCCACCTGTTCTTCAAATAATTTCAGCCGCGATCAGCCTGGCCGCTTCGACCGGGTCGCTCGCCGCCGAAATGGGCCGGCCCACCACCAGCAGATCAGACCCCGCGCGAATCGCAGCTCCAGGGGTCTCGACCCGTGACTGATCATTGTTCGCCGCGCCCGCCGGCCGAATACCGGGAGTGCACAAGAACATGCCCGGCCCGACCACCTGCCGCACCTCGTGCACCTCGCGCGCTGAGCAGACCAGCCCCGTCGCGCCCGAATCACGCGCCAGCCGCGCCAACCGCGCCACCTGCTGCGCCGGAGTCGGCCCATCGACGCCAATCTGCCGAAGCCCCTCATCATTCATCGACGTGAGCACCGTCACCGCCAGCACCGTCGGCGGTGGGTGCCCCGCCTTCGTCGCGCCCTCAGCCACGCCCGTCACGGCCGCGCGAATCATCTCCGCGCCGCCCGAGGCATGAATCGTCACGAAGGAGACTCCCAACGCCCCTGCCCGAGCCGCTGCCAGCTCAACCGTGTTGGGAATGTCGTGCAGCTTCAAATCGAGAAACACCCGCGCGCCGAGCCGCAGAAAAGCCTCGACCGCCTTCGGGCCATGTTCGACGAAGAGCGACAGCCCCACCTTGGCCACGCCAACATGGGGTGCGACCTTGCCGTACAGCTCGAGCGCAGGCGCCAACGCCAGATCAGCGGCGAAGGCGATGCGATTTCGCGGGTCGATGCTCACTTCAATTCTTGATCGATGACCTTGGCGAACTCGGTGAACGGCTGCGCGCCCGAGATCATCACGCCGTTGATGAAGAACGCCGGAGTGCCATTCACGCCGACCTTCTTGCCCGCCTCGGTGTCGGCATCGACCTTCGCCTTCATCTTGTTGCCGTCGAGGCACGCGTTGAACTTCTCGGTGTCGAGGCCGAGGGTCTTGGCGTTGTCTTTCAAGTCGGCGACGGTGAGCTTGGCCTGGTTGCCGAACATCAGCTTGTGCATCTCCCAGAACTTGCCCTGCTCTTCGGCGCACGCGCCGGCTTCGGCGGCCTTGGCCGCGTTCTCGTGAAAGCTCAAGGGGAAGTGGCGGAAGACCACGCGCACCTTGCCCGGGTACTTCTGCATCACCTCGTCGACCGAGGGCTCAGCACGGCTGCAGAACGGGCACTGAAAGTCGCTGAACTCGACGATGGTGACCTTCGCGTCGGCGGCGCCTTTGCTCGGGCCGAGCGCTTCGACCTGAAGGCGGGGCTCCTGGAGGAGCATCTCGTAGTTCGCCTTCTTCTTCAGGTCATCGAATGCCGCCGCCGCGACCGTGCGCTTCTGGTCTTGGGTCAAGAACCCGATGATCTGCGGGCGCATGCTGTCGAGCGTCGAGCCCGGGGGCATCTTGTCTTTGTTCTCGGCGAAGACCTTGGCGATCGCCTCTTCGCTGGGGGCGGCGATCTTGCCGTCGATGGCGGCCTTGAGCCACTCTTCTTCGCTCTTGCCGGCCTTGGTGGCCTCGTCTTTCACGATCGCCTGAATCGCGACCTGCTCGGCACCCTGCTGGCGGAGCTGGAACTTCTTCTTGTCGAGCTCTTTGATCTGGTCGCCGACGATCGCGTCGACGTCTTTGAGCTTCACTTCTTTGCCGCTGTAGCGCGCGACCACCATTTCAGGGTTCTCGGCGACCGGGGCCAACACGACCGCTCCGCCACCGGTGACCGGCTTGGCCGTGGCCGAGTCTTTGTTGCACGCACTGACGAACAGCGCGGTGGCCGCGAGCGCCAGAACACTTCGACGAAGAATGAGGTTCATGCGCTCGGCCTTACGTCACGGTTTCTGCAGGTGCAAGACTTCAGGGCCGCTGTTCTTGATGCGAATGGGTGGGGCCTCCATACGCGCCGTTCCACGTCGCGCGGCCCTGGCTGATGCCCGGCAGGGGGAACCACTGAAAGCGGTTTCGGGTCTGCGCGAAGCGGGGGTCGCAGGTCGAGCAATCGGTGGCGCCCAAGGGCTGCGTTCGACTCATGACCGCGATACCGCCATTGCCGATTTCAAAGGCCGCGATGTGGTCGACGTCAGCGAGCTCGCATTGAAAGAGCGATCGGCCTTTGAACGGGTCGACGCCCACGACCGCCGACATCGCGCCCGGTACGTCGTTCTCTTCGAGTGCGACCACCATCGGCTTGGTGCCATTCGAGGTGGCCCACCGGGCGGCGTGAACGTTGCCCCCAAATGGGCCGTGCATAGGGGGGTGAACGAACCACCCGACCTCGCTCGCGTACCGAAACCCGTACAGGTCACCCCCGTGCACGAAGAGACGGGTCGAGTTGCTGAGCACACCGAGGCCAAAGGCATCGAATGAAGGGCGGTCTTCAATCAGCTCTCCAGTCGCGGCCGAGAGCACTTCGCCTGAGTGCTCGAGCTCAACGCGGCCGTCTCCGACAGCGAGCTCTCCGACGGGCAAATTGGCTCGCTTCCACTTCACCGTGGCATTGGCGGTGAACGCCACCAACACGCTGCACCGGCTGCCGATGCAGACCACACCATCGGGCAGAGGGCTCGCCGGGTTGCTGGTGCCACTGAAAGCGAAGTGCACATAGAGATCACCAGCGGTGTCGACCGCCAGGCCGAACGAGTGTGGGTGACTGCATTGTTGAAAGATGGGGTCTTCGAGGGTGCGGGCGGCCTTGACTTGGCCTTGGCCGTCGACCACCACGAAGCTGAACCGGCGGCACCCGGTGTCGGCGCCATCGGCTTGCGTGGTGCGACTCTCGAACAAGATGCCGAACCGGCTCGACGAGAGCTGAAAGACCCGCGCCAGAAAGGTTTCGTAGTGCTCCGCCGGCAGATTGGGCAAGACGGTTTTGACGTCGGTGAAGCGCCAGACCTCTGCGCCAGTGGCGAGGTCGAAGGCGGTCACGCCCCCCGCGGGGATGTCGGCGCAGACCAGCTGCTGGCCCCAGACGATGCAGCGGCGGGCCGAGAGCGGCATGCTGATCTTATTGGGCTTGTTCGCGTGCAGGCGCGGTGAGGTGACGAAGTAACTCGAGAGCACGATGTCGTCGCCGTTGGCGATCATCATGTCGCTCCACGCATCGCCCGGGCCGCCATCGGGCAGGTGACCGTCTTCGTCCCAAGTCGCGGTGAGGGTCGTGGGCGCGGGTTGATCGCAGATGTCGTTCACGCAGTGGCCAGCCGCTCGGCAGGGAGTGGCTTCGGCGCAGATGAACCCTTCAGGTGGGTCGCGCTCGACGCAGAGCCCCGCGAAGCAGACGTCGGCTTTGGTACACGAGCGCTGGGTGCCGCACGGCGTGCCGTCTTCGACCGGCGTGAGCGTGCACCCCGTGGCGGAGTCGCAGCTGCCGGCCTGGCATTCTCCGGCGCCGGGGCAGATCAGGGGCGAGTGTGTACAGCCGACGCCGGGCTCGCACGAGTCGGCGGTGCAGTGATCTGAGTCATCGCAGCGCAGGGGTTGCCCGCGGCAGACGCCGTCGACGCACTGTGCGGCCTCGAGGCACTCGGTGGGGCTGCCGCAGGGGGTGCCGTCAGTGGCCGAGGTCTCGACGCAGGTGCCCGATTCGGTCGAGAGCGCGCTCACGTGGCAGGCATCGCGGGGGTGGCATTCGACGAGCTGGCCGACTCCGCGCAAGGCAATGATCGCGACGGGCTTCTCGGCGACTGACAGCACGAGATCAGCGGTGAATTCGCGCGCTTCGAGCGGGGCGAAGGAGATGGCGACCCCGTTCGCGCCCGGGGTGAAGCGGGTGGCGGTCTTCAAGGTGAAAGGAGTACCGGAGAGGTCGCTCCAAGTGACATCGACCGTGGTTTTGCCATCGTTCTCGACGTTGATGGCTTTCGCGAGGGTCTGGCCCAGGGCCGCAACGCCGAAATCGACACCTTGGGTGTCGACTCGCAGCGGCGAAGTGACCGTGCTGATGCCCGGGTCGCGGCAACTGGCCAAGACAAGAACAAGCAGAACCCCACTGGTCACCACACGGCGCTGGTGGGTGTTCTGACGTCGCATCGCGTTGGCGGAGTCTCGAGGGTTCTACAAAAGTTTGAAAGGGCCGAGGGTCAACCCCACGTTCGGAGCGCCGGTCTCAGGGCCCATCCATCGAATCGTTACAGCGCGTGACACGCCGCTCCGGCTATAGGGGTGCCTTCATGCGCGGGCCACTCCACGTTGCAGCGGTCATCGCCGCCTTGGTCGGTTGCGCTCCGAGTGCGCTCGTCTCGGTCGACGACCCGACGGGAGTGCCCGATGCCTCGATGACGCCGCCTGACGCAGGCTCGCGTTCTGACGCTGGCGAGGTCAGCGACGCGTCGGCCGACGCGGGGCCAGCGCAGTGTGTCAGCGGTGACGCAGGCGTCGCAGACTATTCTCCCCGCTACGCCTTCGTGCGGAGTGACGCTGGCGCCCAGGACAAAGCGTTCTACCTGCTGACCCTCTTCGATGCCGACCAGCGCATTCAGGAGGCCTTTCGCCGCAACCAGACCCTCGCGGCGCTGGGGGCCGACCATGAGGCAGCCTTTCGCGCGGCGACGATGGCGTGCGGTGACGATGTCGGGTGCTATCGCAGCGCCCTCACCCTCAACCCAGACGAGGTGGCGCGGGTCGCGGCGGCGCTCCCACTCGCGTTGGGCCCGTGCGAGCTGAGTCGGCTCGTTCAGACCCACCTGCGGCCCTCCGGCCTCTTCGCGCTTCACGCCGGCAGCACCGATTCGGCCCTCTTGACCCAAGCCTGGGCCGACGCGGCCACCGCGCTCGCGGGTGGCTTCGAGAAGTACGTCGCCTCGCTCGACGGCGCGACGGTGCGGGCGCTCGTCTCACGGCTTCGAACCGACCTCGATCGGCCCTTGGCCTTCTATGAGCCGCAGCTTCGCGTCGTCATCGCCGGGCTCGCACAGCAGGGCCGCGATGAAGCGGTTCGCTATGACCCGCTCGAGACTGGCCAGAACGCAGCGGCCCTCGCCCATCTCTCGTCAATCGTCTGGTCAGACTACTCGTTCACCGTGATGCTCGTGCCCGGTCAGGGCCCCGAGAATTCAGACCCGCTGAGCCCCATCGGTCGAGCGCGCTGTGATCTCGCGGCCACGGCGTTCGCCAAGAAGCGCGCTGCGTTGCTGCTGCTCAGCGGAGGCCATGTACACCCCGATCGCACTTCGTACGCCGAGGCGGTCGAGATGAAGAAGTACCTGATGACCGCAAAGGGCGTACCCGAGTCGGCGATCTTGATCGACCCATACGCGCGGCACACCACGACGAACCTCCGCAATCTCGCCCGAGCGATTTTTCGGCTTGGCATACCCGCTGATCGAAAGGCGGTGGTGATGAGCGACCCCGTTCAGAGCCTGATCATCACCTACCAGACCCCCAAAGATTGCCGCGAAAGCCTCGGGTACGAGCCGTTCACCGCGATGACCCGGCTCAATGCGAACGAAGTGTCGCTGCTGCCGGCCCAAGTCGCGCTGCAGGCCGACGGTCGAGACCTGTTAGACCCCTGAAGGCCGTTACGCGGCGCTGGGGGCCAACACGCCCGCCAGGTCGGCGAACTCGAGCTCAGCCATCGACACATCGCGTGACCGCGCCCGCACGACTTCGTAGTTCTGCGGGTCAGCCAACACCTTTGCGACCAGCCGCTGGTTCAACGCGTGCCCGGTCTTGTGGGCCGTCAGCGCCCCAATCACCGGCCGCCCGAGCAGCGACACATCGCCCAGCGCGTCGAGCAATTTGTGGCGCACGAACTCGTCGGGAAAACGGAGCCCCTCGGGGTTCAGAATCGAAAAATCATCGACGACCACCGCGTTCTGCAGCGAGCCACCCTGCGCGAGCCCGAGCGAACGCAGCTTGTCGACGTCACGCAAGAACCCGAACGTGCGCGCCGGAGCGACCTCGCGAACGAAGCTGCGATCGCTGAACTCGACCGTGAACTGCTGGTCTGAAATCAGCGGGTGCCGAAAGTCGATGGTGCAGTCGATGCGAAAGCGCTTCGCCGGCGAGAACGAGGCGTACTTGTCGCCGTCGACCACCGTCACCGTGCGCTTGATGACCAGAAACTCCTTCGCCTCGTCTTGGGTGCGAATGCCCGCTTCGTGCACCATCTTCGCGAACGGAGCCGCCGACCCGTCCATAATCGGTACCTCGGGCCCGTCGAGCTCGATGCGCAAATTGTCGATGCCCAGGCCGCTGAGCGCCGCCAACAGGTGCTCGACCGTGCCCACCCGAACCGAGCCAACCCCGAGCGTCGTCGCCAACGAGGTGTCGACCACGAATTCAGACCTGACTGGAATGCTGGGCTTGAGCGGGAGGTCGACTCGCACGAAGACAAGCCCGTGATTCACCGGCGCCGGCGCCAATCGCAGCTCAACCACGGCGCCGCTGTGAAGGCCGACCCCGCGGCAGACGACCGTTCGCTGCAACGTGCGCTGGTGGAATGAATCTCCCGACATGACTTTCCGATCGTTGCCCCGTGAACCGTGGCGCGTCGCGTTGAGCAATCGATATGCCATGAAAAGGTCACTTGGCTACCAAAAACCGCGCGGAATCATTGACTGGTACTGGCGCACACCCGTCGAAAAACAATCAGGCTACGACATCTCAGTCACGAATTTCAGGGGTTTGCTGTGTGCCCCGCCCTGTACGCCGCCCGCTCACAACAGCGTCCCTTGAGGATCTTTCTTCGGCGCCGTCTTCCCCAGGTACTCCCAGGCGCGGGCGGTGGCGGTGCGGCCCCGGGGGGTGCGGTGAATGAAGCCCTGCTGCAGCAAGAAGGGCTCGTACACGTCTTCAATCGTGTCGCGTTCTTCGCCGACCGCGGCGGCGATGGTTTCCACTCCCACCGGACCTCCGCCGAACATCTCGAGAATGACCTGGAGAATCTTTCGGTCCATGTGGTCGAGGCCCGAGGCGTCGACGTCGAGGCGCTTGAGGGCGCCGTCGGCGAGGGCGCGGGTGATGCGGCCTTCTCCGTCGACCTCGGCGAAGTCACGAACGCGGCGCAGCAACCGGTTGGCGATTCGCGGAGTGCCGCGCGAGCGCTTGGCGATCTCCTTGCCGCCCTCGGGGTCGAGCTTCACCGCCAGAATTCGGGCCGAGCGGGTCAGAATGCGCTCGAGGTCTTCGGGCGTGTAGTACTCGAGGCGCTCCTGAATCTGAAAGCGGTCACGCAGGGGGCTCGTGAGCAAGCCGGTGCGGGTGGTCGCACCGATCAAGGTGAAGGGCGGCAGGTCGATCTTCATCGCGCGCGCGGCCGGGCCGGTGTCGATGGTCACGTCGAGTCGAAAATCCTCCATCGCCGGGTAGAGGTACTCTTCGATCGCAGCCGACAGCCGGTGAATCTCGTCGATGAAGAGAATGTCGTGCGGCGCGAGGTTGGTGAGCAGGCCGGCCAGGTCGCCCTTCTTCTCGAGCGCCGGGCCGCTGGTGACGTGCAGCCCCACGCCGAGCTCGGCCGAGATGATGTGCGCGAGCGAGGTCTTGCCCAAGCCCGGAGGCCCCGAGAACAAGCAGTGATCGAGCGCCTCTCGCCGCGCCTTGGCGGCCTTGACGTAGACCTTCAGCTTGTCGACCACCTTCGATTGCCCGACGTAGTCGCCGAAGTGCTTGGGGCGCAGCGAGACCTCGAGGCGTTGCTCGGTGTCGCCTTCTGCGGTTTGCACTTCGGGGTCGAGCTCGTCGGTTCTCCGTGCCATTCGCGCGAGGGGTTGTAGCATGCTGCCGCCCATGCGATTCGCCGCGATCTTGAGCCTGGTTTTCATTGCCTCGAGTGGGTGCATGACGCCCCGATCGTTCGCGCTGCAGACGATGGCTGCTCCGCTCGGCCGCGGGGCCACCGAGGTCGGCGTGATGGGCGGCGTGGGCTATGCCTCACAGACCAACCCGCCCGTCGCAGGCGTCGATGGCACCGAGCCGGTCACGAACCAGGTGCAGAACCGGGGCTTCGCGCTGCCCGGGGCCGAGGCGAATGTGCAACACGGGTTCAACGATCACGTCGCGCTGAACCTGCACGCCAGCTCGGCGGGCATTCAGCCAGGCGTGAAGATCACCGTGAACACGTCACGCATCGCGCACTTCGCGCTCTTGCCGGCGATTGCCCTCGGGTACGCGTCGTTTGGCAGCTCGACGTTTCAATCGCGGGCCGATGGGCGGTTGGTCGAGGCGAACCCGACGTCGACCACCAGCTTTTCGCTGATGGCGGGCCTCAAGATGCTCGTCTCGCATCGCAGTGGCGTGTACGGCGGTGTCGGGTACGACTTGATGTTGCACCGGGTGTTGACCACGTCGGCGCCGAGCGCCTCGGTTGACCGCACCGAGTTCACCACGGTGACCGTGTCGCACCAGATCTCGGTCGCGATTGGCTTCGATGTCGCGTTCGGGCGCGTGCACTTGAGGCCAGAGATCGCGGCGGCGGTGTACCCGGGCATTTCGCAGACGTTCAACACCCGGGTCGGCGTGACGAACACCGATGTCGGCGTCACGGGCGGGTTTGGCTGGGCGATCTTGCCGGGGCTGGGCATCGCCGTGGCGAGCGACCCGGTGGCGGAGGTCACCGAAGAGACCGCCAAGCCCGACGACGAAGAAGACGACGCGAAGACGCCGAAGCGCCGACGCGGTGATGAAGACGAAGACGAGTTCGGCACCAAGAAAAAACCCGACCCCGATGAGTGAGCAGCTGCGCCCAGTGCGTCGCGAACCCTGAAAAGGCATCAGGCACGGCAGGGTCGACGAAACGGGCAACGGGCGCACACCAGTGGGTTGGCCGCTGGGGGAAACGCTGATTCTGAGAGCGGAATGTTCTTGGTTGGTTTGGCCAGCACCGAGCGCATCGCGGCCACGCTCGATGAAAACAGCGCGTGAAATCGGTCGATGGCGGCGCGGTCAATGGTCATCGGCTCTTCTCGCCCGGCGCTCAGCTTCACCACCTTCGCGCGAACGTGGGTGGCCGGCACGGCATGGCGGTTCTCGACGTACAGCGCGGCGCCCACGACCTGCATCTCGTGCGAGCGATCGGCGAGCCCGGTCTTCCACTCGACCAGATGCACTTCGCCGTTGGCCCGGTACGCGAAGTCAGGCACCGCGAACACTTTGACGCCGCGGAGCGTGTGCGACGACTTGCTCAGCTCCTGGTTGTCGACCTCGAGCCAGTCATCGGGTTTCAGGGTCTGCGCGAGCGCCGGCCAGCGCGAATCGAAGAACCACTGGAGTGCGTCGCGCGTGGTCAGCCACGCCTGCTGCCAGGCCTCGGCGGAGACCGACTCCGCGTACTCGTGCTCCATCAGGCCGTTGAAGTCGCGGCGAATCGTGTCGCGCCATTGCCGTTTTTCTCTCGAGCTGACGAAGTCTTGCCGCATCACCCGGTGCACGCGCTCGAGCACGCGGTCGGGCCGAACCGGGCGCCGCTGCCGTATCGCAGTCAGGGTACCGCGAATGGCGGCGTGGGCAATCGAGCCTGCCCACATGAATCGATTCGAGAGCTGCTTGAGCACGTAGAGCTCGCGCTTCCATTGGGGGGCATCGGGCTCCCAGCCTCCCCAGGAGCGGTAGTAATGAAACCAGTAAGCGCGCCGGCACTCGGCGAACTTCTGGTGCCTGGCGTTCGACCAGCTGAATTCGTTGAAGAGCGTTTTGCCCACCGGGAGAGGTTACCCACGGGGACTGACATGTGACCCTTCAGCCCCGCGCCGGGGGTGCACGACCAGATTGAGGAAGGTGCCTGAATACAAGGGGATCGACAAAACCGTTGACGGCATGATCTACGCGAAAAATGTCGCGACGCCGCCAGCCGAGAAAGCCCCTGAGCGCACCTGCCCCGAACGATGGCACGCCGTTGGGCCATCTGACCGAGGGCGAGCTCTTCAGAGAAATCGCCAGGAGACGCGCCGCGAAGGGCTCGTTCGACCTTGATGCGATTGAGGTTTCATCCGAGGAGTCGCAACGCGACTTGGGCCAAGAAACGCTCGACGCGGCGGTCGCGGCCTTGCCGCCCGAAGACGACGCGCCGAAGGC
>JANLPS010000222.1:0-4218 GCA_031367385.1 Archangium sp.
CACGCTGAGCACCAGCATCGAAGACGGGCGGCTGCGCTTCGTGGTGCAAGACACCGGAGTGGGCATCGCCCCAGAGACGCAGCTGAAGATCTTCGCGCACGGGTTCACCACCCGCGCCGAAGGGCATGGCTTCGGCATGCACGCCAGCGCCTGCACCGCGATGGAGATGCGTGGCTCACTGCGCTGCCACAGCCAAGGCCTGGGCCACGGCGCCACCTTCACGCTCGAAGTACCACTGCCTGGCAACGACACACCTTCACACACCCTCACCCTGGAGGCCGCATGAGCGCGCCGAACCTTCACCAAAACAATCGCATTCTCGTCATCGATGACAACGAAGCGATTCACGCCGACTTTCGAAAGATCTTCGCCGCCAGCACCTCTGGCAACGAGCTCGACGCGCTCGAGAACGAGCTGTTCGGAGGAGCCGCCAGCCCCAGCGCTCCCGAGCCAGAGTTCACAATCGACTCCGCGATGCAGGGTCAGCAGGGGTTCGAGCTGGTTCGCAAAGCCAAGAATGAAGGGCGGCCCTACTCGGTCGCCTTCGTCGACGTCCGCATGCCCCCCGGGTGGGACGGCATCGAGACCTCGCTCCAGCTCTGGGTCGCTGACCCGAACATTCAAGTGGTGATCTGCACCGCCTACTCCGACTACTCGTGGGAGCAGACGCTGGAGCGGCTGGGCCGAGGCGACCGGTTCTTGATTCTCAAGAAGCCCTTCGACACCGCCGAGGTGCGACAGCTGGCGCACTCGTTGTCGACCAAGTGGGCGCTCGCCCGGCAGTCGCACGACCTGGTGCACGACCTCGAGCAGCGCGTCTTGGCCCGCACGCTCGAGCTGACGCAGCTCAACGCACAGCTGGTGCTCGAGATGTCGGCCAAAGAGCGCATTCAGCTCGAATTGGTGCGCAGCCAGAAGTTGGAGTCGCTCGGTCAGCTGGTCGCCGGCATCGCGCACGAGATCAACAACCCGCTCGGCTTCATTCTCTCGAACTTGCGATTTCTCGAAGAGGAGCTGCAACGGGGAGCGCCCCAAGGCTCCGAGAACGCAGCGGAGATGAGCGAGGTGCTCAAGGAGACCTCAGGCGGTGCCGAGCGCATTCGCCGAATCGTTCGAGATTTGAAGGTCTTCTGCCGCACCGACGAAGGTGGCCCGGAGCCGATCGACGTGCATCAAGTCATCGAGTCGGCAATCAACATCGTCTCGTCTGACGCGGCGAAGTCAGGCTCGATTGCGTTCGAGCGAGGCGACGTGCCGCGGGTGCTCGCGAATGGCAGCCGCCTGGGCCAGGTTTTCTTGAACCTCTTCATCAACGCGATTCAGGCGCTCCCCGCCAACCGCCGCGACAAAAACATCGTCACGGTCAAGACCTCGAGCATCGGGGCCGAGGTCGAGATCGAGGTGCGCGACAACGGCAGCGGCATCGACCCGGCGATCATCGGCAAGGTCTTCGACCCGTTCTTCACCACCAAGCCCATCGGCCAAGGCACTGGTCTGGGCCTGTCGATTTGCCACGGCATCGTCTCGGCGTTTGGCGGCTCGATCAAGGTCGAGTCGACCCTCAACGTCGGCACCGTGTTCAGGGTGCGATTGCCCGCGGTGATGGCGGTCGCGGCCCGCGCCCAGGCCGAGTCGAGCCTGCAGCTGGCCTGACGCGACTCGGGCCCTACGGCCGCTTCGAGGCCTTGCGCACCCGGTACAGGCCCATCTGAACGAATGGCGGCACGATGTCTTTGGCCAGCGACTGCTCGAAGACCTCGAGGCGGCGCTTGGTCGTCATCGAGCCGAAGGGGTTCGAGCCCTGCTCGGCTTCACCCTCGCCCGACTTGCGAACGATTTCATTCGCCGCTCGCAGCGACTCGGGCAGCGCCTCGCGAATTCGCTGCAGCTGCGCAACGCTCAGCACCGGTAACAGCGCCTCGAGCAACGCGAACCCGAAGCGGCTGTGAATCGACTCATCGCGGGTCAAGGTGGTGAGCACCGCGTGCGCCAGCGGGTCGCTCGTCTCGCCTCGCAGCGCTGAGAGCAGCCGCATCGAGAGGGTCTCGCCGATGCACAAGAAGCCGACGGTGGTATCGAGAATGCGATCGAGCCGATGGAGCCGATGGCTGGGGTTGGCCAGCAGCGGGTCTCCCACCATCACGTCGCTGCCGCCGAGCGCGTTGATCATTCGGCGGCACAGCTCGACGTGCCGAAGCTCATCGCGCACCACCCGCACCGCCACGCCCAACAGGTCGAAGGCGAAGCCAGCCGTGGTCATGTTCGCCAACAGGTCGGTGAAGGCCACCTGCGAGCGGTACTCATCGAGCACCCGCGCTTGCCACGCCCCCAGGCCCCACTCGATTTCATCGCGAGCATAGGCTTTGCGGTCGAAGAGATTGAACGCGGCAGACGAGAGCTCAGGCGGCAAGCTCTCGTCTTCGAAGCGCGCATGCGCGAGCGCGGTGACACGATGCACTGCGCGCAGGTCGAGCATCGCTTGAAATTACCGGTTGGGCATCGGGTTGATGGCCACGCCCGGGGGCATGCCACGGGGCAAGGTCTTGTAGTCAACCGGCCCGAGAAACTGGTGCAGGTTGCCCAGACCACCGGTCTTCTCGAAGACCACCCGGTTGTTGCGCAGCACGTGCGCCGTGATGTTCTCGACATCGCCCGCACCCGACTTCGAGGGGTTCTTCTGCACCGTGATGGTCTTCAGAATTTCCATCTTCTTGAAGCCCACCGGCGCCTTGAACGCCCACTTGCTGCCATGAAACTCGTAGGTGCCGAGCACGCTCTTGAGCGCCTTGGCGGTCGGCATCTTGAAGCCAGCCGTGTTGGGGAAAGGGTTGGTCGCGACGATGACTTTGGGTTTGACGTTGGTGGTGGTGGCCATGTGTGGGGCTTTCGAGTGAGTACAGCGTGAGAAATCAACGACCTGGTTGAAACTTCAGCCTGCGTAAGTGTGAAACCCACCGCGATGCCGAGCTGCGCAAAAGAAAGTCACTCATCAGGCTCTTTGAGTGACGGGTCGACGTACGCGTCACCCGGGTTGGTGCGGTGAACCCAATCGGCGAGTGGAGGCACCACGGCTTTGATGACGAACACCGCGATGATCAGCACCAAGACACCATACAGCACCGGCCGCAGGGGTTGCGCGCGCCAGGCCCACAATCGTTCGACCCGGCGTTGAAAGCGCGGCGCGTGGGTGAACTCGGCCCAGGCTTGATCTCGCATCAGCGCTCCGGCCGCGTCATCACCCGCCCCGGTCAGCGCGCTGGCCAGCAGCACCCGCCCCTCGACGGTGCCCCGGCGGTGCGACAGGTATGTTTCGAGCGCCGCCCTCGCCCCCGCGAAATCACCGCGCTTGAGCCGGGCCCGACCGAGCACCAGGTAGACTTCACCCACGCGAAAATCGGAGTCGAGCTCGTTGACGTGCGCGAGCAGCTTCTCACCCTGCTCAGTGAAGCCCGCACCCACGCAGGCCGAGCCCATGGTGAAGAGGGTCTCGAGGTCGTCATCGCCGTGGTCGAGGTTGGGCCGCAGCATCTCGACCGCGGCCTTGAAGGCGCCTCGTTTTACCAGCAGCTGAGAAAGCTCGAGCCGGGCCCGTCGGTCGTGGGGGTTGACCCGCATCTGATGGGCGAGCGCCCACTCGCGGCGGCGCTTCGAGATGAAGCGCAAGGGGTCTGGCAGCACCCGCAGGGTGAAGCGGTCGACCGTGAACCAGGCGACCAGCACGGCCAGGGCGGCCCCCACGGGGTTGCCGGTCAATGAGCTGAGCATCAGCCAGGCGAGGTAGAACGACATCACGTTCTTTCAGAACCTGAGAGAGGGGCGCAAGTCGCCTCAGGGCGCGTCAGAATACACCAACCACCCTTGACGTGGGTGGGGGTTGCCCCTCAAAAGTGGCGCATGCCGAATGTCAATCGCCGTGACCCCAACGCGCCCGCCGCCCCCGCTGGCGCCGCGTCGCCGCTGTCACCCGCCGTCGGAGCGCCCACCGCCAACAAGCCGGCCACCCCCGTCGGGCCCATCGACCTGATGGTCGCCGACGTGAAGCTGAAGGTCGGCGTCGACGGTGCATTGAGCCTGGGCTCGGGTCACAGCCTGAGTGATCAGATCATCGCCGCGAAGGCCGCCGCGCTCCGCTCGCTCGATGCCCAGCCGTTCGGCAAGATCACCGACATACCCCTGTTGCGAAACATCGCCTCGAACGCCGCGCACCTGCACGAGGCG
>JANLPS010000306.1:0-14256 GCA_031367385.1 Archangium sp.
CCGTAATTCTCGGGCAGTGCGAGCGGAACTGTCACCAAGGCATCGGCAAGGCGCATCGGGCGATCTCCTTACTTCGAGATCGCCGCACTATGATCCTCCCTACGGCCCGCACAACCGTTCCGTTATCTGATCGGCATTGGATTTAGCGCCACGAGGCGAGCAGCGCCCGAACCGTCGAGACGAACGCCAGCGGCTGATCGAGAATCACGTGGTGGTGAGCTTGAGGTATTTCGATCATCGGCGCGGGGTGTCGCAGCCAGCTCGTCAGCAGCTGCGCCATCTCGGCGGTGAGCACCTGGCTGAGCTCTCCGCGCATCACCGCCAGCCGGCACTGCAGCGAACCCAAAGAGGTCTGCATCTGATCGAGCGAGACCGCGTCGAAGATGGTGGGGTCGAACTTCCACGACCAGCCGCCGGGCACCTCGCCCAATGACGTGCGCGCGATGAAGCGCATGATGAATTCGTTTTCGCAGGGCTGCGATGGCAAGAGCCGAAAGCGTGCGAGCGCCGCGTCGAGCGTTGGGTAGACCTTGTGCGGCTTCGAGCGGGGCGCCTGTTCACCGTCTTGCTTCGGCTTCGTTCGCGGCATCGAATCGACCACGATTGCGCCTGCGAGCGCGTCTCCATGCACCGCGGCGGTGGTGATGCTGATCAGCCCGCCCAGGCTGTGGCCGATGACCACTGGCGGCACAGCGAAGTGGGCCTCGCGTATGACCGCGGCGACCTCAGCGGCCCAGCCCTCGAGCAGGTAGGTTTCGCGACGCCCGCTGTCTCCGTGCCCGCTCAAATCAAGGGCGACCACGTCATGGGTCTGCTCGAAGAAGGGAGCCAAGAAGCGCCACCACTGAGCATGGGCCGCGCCGCCGTGAATGAAGACCAACCCTGGTGCTCCGCGTAGGCCCCAGCGCAAGAAGTGAATCGGGCAGCCGTCGACCGAGACCGTGCCGTGCGTGGGAGTCACGGCGAGCGCGCGCTCGAACCACCCCGGGGCAGCCACCTCGATGTTGGAGTCGCTCATTTCGGGACCAGACCCTTTCACCCGCCGACCGGGGGGCCTAGCGCCATCACACCGGGGCCGAAGGCATTTGCGACGCGGTTGGCCGCGACGAAACCGTGCCCTTTGAGTAGAAACGAGCAGCCATGTGCTTCGTTCGATCTCTTTGTCTCGCTGCGATGATCTTCTCTGGGCCGGTCTTGGCTGGAGGCGTCACCTTCGGGCCACACGACGTCGAAACGGTGTTCGCGATCGGCAAGAGCGACGACGGCAACCAGTTTCAGTACGCGCTGCGCCTCGAACCCGACTGCACCATCTCGATGAAAGAACCGGTCTTCGGCTACTGGCGCGAGTACGACAAGGGCCCGAACAAATTGGTGCAGATGGGCTGGCTCGACGGGTTCGGCTACGGCATCGACAAGCAGAAGGTCAACGCCGACAAGACCGGGCTCACGATGAGCATCAAGACCGCCGCGACCCGGGTGATTGAAATCATCGCCAAGCGGGTCGGAGAGCGCTGCGAGGCCACCGCCTACACGCCCATCAACGGCAAGCGCGCGCAGCTCAAGTTGATCTTCGTGCAGCTCTCCGGGCCGCTCTCGGTCTCTTCGGTCGCGATTCGCGGCGTCGATGCGGCGACGGGTGAGGCACTGGTCGAGCGCGTGATGCAGTAACGCCTGCGGACGGCTGCGTTCCGCTCCCTTCAAGAAATTCGAGCCTTTGCGGCGGTCTGCGTTTTGCTCAAGCGCCCGGCCCAACCCGAAGGAGGCAACACATGAAGCGAATTGGTGCGGTGGGCATTCAGGCGACGTCATTTCACGGCTGCGAACCGGTGCCGGTGCAGCAGCAGCAGCAGGGGGGCCCGAACGGCAACTGGCGGTCGTGCGGCGACCAGTTCGAAGGGCACCAGCCGCAGGCCGTGGTGCAGAAGCCGATGGCGCCCCCTGGGCAGCAGCCGCCGAGGCCGCTCGGCTCGGGCCCGAAGCGGTATGCATCGCGGCTCCCTGTGTGGGGCACCGGCAGGCGTCAGACCATTCAGACGCAGCTTCGCCCGTCGAAGCGCTTCACCTTGCCCGATGAGGTCGTGAGCTGCGCGAGGGCGCATGGTCTGCGAGCAGAGCTCAAGACCGGTGCATCGATCAAAGACGTGCAGTCGATGATCGACCAAGGCGCTCAACCGATTGTGCTGCTCGACTCCGATGGGTCGGGCACCAAGCCGCGCTACGCCACGGTGACTGACTACGCGGTCGATGAGAAGCGGCACATCTCGAGCGTGGTGCTCACCGACAACGCGACTGGCTTGAAGCGGAGGGTGCCGGTCGAGCAGATGATGCGCGAGTGGCGCCAGCCTGCTGGGAGCGAGACGGGCTCCAGGGTGTTGATCTCGGTGGTGCCCCAGGGGAGCCAGGAGATCTGCGGGCGCGATGGGGTGCACAGGCCAGCGAGCGACGTCTTGCTCCCGACCTCGAGGTATTCGATCAACACCCTCGGGCCGATGATGAATCGCTCTGCCGCCGACATCACCAGCGCCATGGGTGTTCACGCCCCCGACGACGAAGGGTGACTTCACCCTTCACCTGGTTGACGCGTGGCCCCTCGAACTGGGCCACCCCTCGTCGGCGCTTCGCGATACGAAGGCGGCGTGGAGCCGCTCGTCACCATCGCCTTGCTGGTTGTCAGCGCAGTCGCGATCTACTTCTCGTGCGAGCTCTTCGTGAACGGTGTCGAGTGGGTCGGTCACAAAGCCGGAGTCGCCAAGACCGCCGTCGGCACGGTGCTCGCCGCCTTTGGCACCGCGTTGCCCGAGAGCGTGGTGACGTTGATCGCCGTCGCGGTGAGCAAGCACCCTGATTCAAAAGCCATCGGCGTCGGTGCGGCCCTGGGCGGGCCCCTGGTGCTCGGCACCATTGCCTACGCGGTCGTCGGCGCGGTGATGTGGCTCTCGTCGAAGCGGGCGGGCGCGAGAACGCTGGGTATCGACTCCAGGCGGCTGGCGCGAGATCAGGGCTGGTTTCTGATCATCTTCTTCTTCAAGGTCGCACTCGGGCTGGTGGCGTTCAGCTTCAAGCCCTGGCTCGGCATCGTCTTCTTGCTGGCCTACGCGACCTACGTGTGGGTCGAGATGCGCACCACAGAGGCCACCGAAGTCGAGACGCTCGAGCCGCTGACCTTTCGCAAGCACACCGCTGACCCGACCCTGGGGTGGGCGCTGGCGCAGACGGGCTTCGCGCTGCTGATCATCTTCGGGGCCTCGCAGCTGTTCGTGCATCAACTCGAGGCGCTCGGGCCCTGGCTCGGGTTGTCGCCGACGGTGACTGCCTTGCTGCTCAGCCCGATAGCGACCGAGTTGCCCGAGACGATGAACGCGATCATCTGGGTGCGCCAGGGCAAGGAGCGGCTCGCCCTCGCCAACATCAGCGGCGCGATGATGATTCAGGCGACCGTGCCCAGCGCGTTCGGTCTCTTCTTCACTCCGTGGCTGTTCGATTCGGCGCTCTTGCTCGCCGCCGCGGTGACGATGATCTCGGTGGTGGGGCTGTTTCTGTTGCTGCGGCGAAACGCGCTCCGCCCGGCGTTGCTGACCTGCTTCGCGGGGTTCTACCTGCTGTTCGCGGTGGCGCTGCACTTCTTGGAGCGCCGGCCTCAGTCATAAGCGCGCATATCGAGCCCGTGGCGAGACGCGATGTTGAATGGGGCCGCTGACCAGCATGACGGTCGACCCTGCCCATTGCCATGGGCACTGAGGCGCGCGTGTCTGAGTCTGAGGGCGCGATTTCACTGGCAAGTGCCGCTGGCCCGCTTGGTGCTTTGCCCCCCTGCAGACCCGGAGAACATCGACATGAAGAGTCGTTCGGCCGCCGCTGTGCAGACCTTTGCTTCGTCCTATGCAGCGTCACGGGCTCCGGCGTCACATCGCCCCGTTCGAGCCCGGCCCAGGCCGCTCTTCGCCGTTGGTGACGTGCAGGCGGCGGCGGGCCTGATGCTCTTTCGCCGCTCCCAGGCCTCAGTTGAAGTCTTGCTCGCGCACCCGGGCGGGCCACTCTTCGCCTCGAAAGACATCTGGGCGCTGCCCAAAGGCGACGTACGCGAAGACGAGGGCCCGCTGGCGGCTGCACGCCGCGAATTCGAGCGCTCGCTGGGGGCCAAGGCGCCCAGCGGCGCACTCCACGACCTGGGCTTCGTCAACACCCGATCAGGCCTGGTCATCTACGCATGGGGCATCGAGGGCAGCTTCGACCCCCATGACGTGCGCAGCACCATGACCGAGCTCGAGTGGCCTCCAGTCTCGGGCAACACGCAGCGCTTCCCCGAGGTTGACCGTGTCGCGTGGTTCGACCTCGACCTCGCGCATCACCGTATCAGCCCCTCGCAGAGGCCGTTCTTGCAACGGCTCGGCACCGCGTTGCGATGACTTTGAAACCGGAGGTGGGCCGACAACGCTCGACTCCTGCAAGCGTTGGTCGGCCGAAGGGCCGTGGTGCTGAAGCCTACTTCCGAGCCTTCACGTCTTTCTCGAGCGTCTCGACCATCGCGAGGTGGTGCTTGAGCGTCGGCAGGGTCTTCTCGGCCCAGGCCTTGAGCTCTGAGTCATCGCCGCCCTTCGCTTCTTTCTCGAAGAGCTTCACGGTCTTCTTGTGATCATCGAGCAGCACCGACATGTATTCTTTGTCGAACTTCTTCGCGTCGAGCTTGGTCAGGTCGTCGTATTTTTTCTGCGCCGCCTTGGGCACCTCGGCCGGCACTGGTACTGACTTGGTCGTCGCGAGCGCCTTGAGCTCATCATTCGCCTTGGTGTGATCAGTCACCATGCTGTGAGCCAGTTCTTTGACCGCGGGGTCGGTGCTCTTCTCGAGCGCGAGCTGCGAGAGCTTGACCTCGGCCATGCCTCCGCCGCCGGCCTCTTCGACGAACTTGCCGTCTTTCGGCTCAGCGCCGAACGAGACCACCGAGACCACTGCCGATGCCATCACTGCTTTGAAGCCGAACGAAAGACGCATGACGCTCTCCTCAGAAAAGGGTGAACGCCGCCAAAGAGCAGTCACCATGCCAGCGGCCCCGCCCGGTGAAGGCGCGACATCGGTGTCTTCGGCCCGACACAAAATGCAGGGCGCGTGGCACGCCGAACCAGATCGCCACATCAAGAGGTTAAGCGGCGAATGACGGTTGTTGAGGCCTTGCGTCAGGCGTCATCACCTCGCCCATGCCGGCGACCAGCGGCACGAAGCGCACCTCAATCAGCCGTTCGCGGGTAAAGCCGCTGGGGGTACGGGTGAGGCGCATCAGGGTTTGTGCGTACTGATCACCCACCGGCATCACCAGGCGGCCGCCAATCGTCAGCTGCCGCAACAGCGCGTCTGGCACCCGGGCGCCCGCAGCCGCGACGGCGATGGCGTTGAACGGGCCCTCGAGGGGCAACCCCAGCGTGCCGTCGGCGAGGTGTACGTGCACGGTGCCGTACCCAAGCGCTCGCAGATTGTGTTGGGCGGTCATCGCAAGACGTTCATGGCGCTCGACGGTGTGCACCTGTGCGCCCAACATCGACAAGACCGCCGCAGCGTACCCAGAGCCCGTACCGACCTCGAGAATGCGGTCAGTTGGCCGAAGCTCGAGGGCTTGGCACATCAGCGCCACCACGTAGGGCTGCGAAATGGTCTGGCCGTTGCCAATCGACAGCGGGCCGTCGGCGTAGGCAAATTCGACAAGCGTTTCGGGCACAAAGACGTGTCGTGGCACCGCCGACATGGCCTCGAGCACGCGGAGGTCACTCACGCCGCGACCCGCCAGAGTACCCGCCACCATCAACCGCCGTTCGACCGCGAAGTGAGAGTCGTTCATAGCGGGCGAATGCAATTGCACCTCTTACGCCAAGGGGCGTTTTCGGGTGCGCGCGGGCTTGATCGCCAGGGGGTGCGGAGCGTGCGCCGAGCCCTTGGCCTCGACCCACTTCTCGGCCCAGCGGCCGATCTCTTCGAGCACCCCTGACAGCGCCTGGCCCTTGCCGGTGAGCCGGTACTCAACGCGAACCGGAGGCCCGGCGAGCACTTCACGCGCGACCACGCCCTCGGCCTCGAGCTCTTTGAGGCGCTCCGAGAGCATGCGCTCTGACAGCGACGGTACCGCCTCGGCCAGCTCACTGAAGCGCCTGGGGCCCTCCATCAAGACCCGAATCATCAAGGCCGACCATCGTTTGCCGAGCAGGTCCATCGCTGCTTCAAAGCGAGGGCACATGGTGAATGAGTCGGTCATTGGTCGGTGCTCCTGCGGCTCACGATAAGACCTCGCCGCCCCCGACGCCATGCGCAGGTACGCTTTGTAGCTTACAAATAGAAAGTCACTTGCAAATAAGAAGTTGGTGGTTATGTTGCTGGCGCTAATCAAAAAGAAGCGACCTTGCTTCCTCCAGCCAGAAAGAGAAAAACACCATGAGCACCCAGACCCAATCGCAGAGCGCCCCCGCCGCCTCGCTGCCCCAGACGACGCCGCAAAACGCCACCACCTGGAAGATCGACAGCTCGCACTCGGTCGCTCACTTCACCGTTCGCCACATGATGGTGACCAACGTGCGCGGTCAATTCTCGGGCGTCACCGGTTCGGTGAGCTTGACCCCCGACCTCAAGCTCAGCTCGGTGACGGCCACCATCGACGTCAGCACCGTCGACACCCGCGAGGCCAAGCGTGATGCGCACCTGCGCTCGCCTGACTTCTTCGACGTCGAGAAGTACCCGTCGATGGCGTTCGTCTCGAAGAGCATCGAGTCAGTCGAAGGCAACACCTTCAAGCTGCGCGGCGATCTGACCTTGCACGGCGTGACCAAAGAGCTGGTGCTCGAGGTCGAGCTGGCCGAGGGTGAGTCGAAAGACCCCTACGGCAACCTTCGCCGCGGCGCGCAGGCCACTATCAAGCTCAACCGCAAAGACTTCAACCTGGGGTGGAACGTGGTGCTCGAGACCGGCGGCATCGCGGTGAGCGACACCGTGAAGGTCGAGATCGAGCTCGCCCTGATCAAGGCCTGAGTGCCCCTGTTTCAGCCGAGGCCCTCGTGTGCGGCGGGGTACCCATCGTAAGGTACACCGGTTGCACTTAAGGGCCTCGTGACTGTTCATGCCGTTCGTCGTGTGCCCAGGGTCGCCTTGGCCGAAGATGACGATATTCAACGCGTGCTGCTCGAAGAGGCGCTTCGCCTCGAGGGCTTCGACGTCATCACCTTCGAAGACGGCCTCGAGCTCACCGACTACTTCGGTTTGCCTCCGACGCAGGTGCGGTGGCCCGACGCGATTGTCACCGACGTGAACATGCCGGGCAGCACCGGGCTCGAGGCCGCAGCCCTGGCTCGAAGCAAGGGGTTCACCGCCCCCATTTTTGTCGTGACCGGGTCATCAGACCCGAAATACCCCGAGCAAGCGGCCAAGCTTGGCAACACCATGCTCTTCGCAAAGCCCCTCGACGTCGAAGCCCTGGCACAGGCCATCTGGCACTTGACGCGAGCGGTCGCGCACGACGAGTAGGCAGCCCAAATGCCACAACCCTGCCACTGGGTGTGGCGAGGTTGTTTCAGAGGGCTCGGTAGAAGATCGCCACCGTCAAGCAGTGAAACGCATCGTCAGAGCTCTGCGTGACCACGGTATCTGCGATCTCGATGCCCTGGTTGGCCTCGAGCCACCGCGTAATCGACTCGCCCATCGCCTGGCGATCGCGCATTACCGTGGTCGAAAAGATCTTCACTGAATCGAACGCCATTTTTTCAGAGGTGACGCCGCCGCTCATTTCTGACCTCCCGTCGATGGCCCAGTTCGCTCAGCGACCGAGTGGGGCTGGGTGATGGTCGGTGGGTCGCTCGCGGGAAACGAGTCGGCCAGCTCATCGTCGAGCTGGTCGCTGGGCGTGTGCGGCACCGAGAGCGCCTGCGTGCGAAGCGGGCGATAGACCGCTCCCAAGACCGCGCCGAAGATCAGGTGAGCAATCACCATCGAGGCCGGCCGGGCGGGGCGGTCTCGCTGGGGGCGAGCCATCAACCCGGCTGCAGGTATCCACCCGGCGTAGCTGACGGCCCAGAGCGCGGCTCCGAACATCGCACCTGCGGCGACCCGTGAACGCGTCGATTCAAGCGGCGAAGCGAGCGCTCCGTAGAGGGCCCCCGCGCCCGCGCCATAGCCCAGGTGCGTGAGGGCGGTCATCGCCTCGACCTGGGGTGAACGTGTCGCGTTCGAGGCTCCGAAGAGCGACAAAATTCTTCGTGTTAATTTTCGCGGAGGCGGCTCACCCAGCGCACCCATCTTGTGGGCCGCGATGAGAAAACCACCCATCACCGACGAGGCCGCGACGCTGGCCACAGCCCCTCGTGCTGCGTTGTTGCGGAGCGTTGCGGCGGAGAAGTTCTGGTTCGAAAGACGAGTCATGCGGCCTCACAGTTTCGAGGCCCTCGTGCACAACCCAGGCCATGGGCGCCACGGCTTGGCCTTCACAAGAGACGGCCCACGCTGTAGGGGCAGGCCCTATGGGGCGCTTCGGCGAGACGACGTGGGCAGGCATCGATGGTCTTCGAGGGCAGATTCAAACTTGCGCCACCGCGGGCACGGTTCAAGAGGCGGCCCAGGCCTTCACGGCGTTGATGTCTGCGCGCTTCGAGACATTGGTGTTGGCTCGCCTGTTCGTGGTGCTGCCCTTCGAGCGATTGCCGGTTGCTGATCAAGCGGCCGCCACAGCCTTGGTCAACGGCGACGCCCGGCTGACGGCCACGACGCGCGTGCTCTCGTTGCTCGGCACCACGGGCCGCCAACCCCGGTGGAATGATCGAACCTTGAGTGAAGGGCACCGGGCGATACCGTTGCTCGATCAACAGTTCGTGCAGGGCATCCCCATGATTGCGCGGCTGCTTGGCGACCTCGAGATCGACCTGGCGAGCCTGGCCGACGGCCGGCCAATCGCGACTCGCCGCATGTTGGGTGGCAGCAACAGCACCTTCTTCGTCGACCGGGCGTCGAGCGCCAAAGACGCTCAAGGCCGCTTCGTCATCCCCTCGCAGAAATTCGTGAAAGACCACGCCATCGAGACGGTGTTCGGCATGGGAGGCTCGTGGTTCGACGGCACGCTCGCCGTGGCGATCTTCTTCTGCGCCGAGACCATCGAGCGGCTGGTGGTCGATCGCTTTCCAAGCCTGATCAGCAATTTCAAGATGGCGACCTCGAAGCTGATTCAGGGGCGGCACCTCTACAGCGGCTCAGGGGCGCGTTGAGGTCTTCGAGGCTTCGACGCCTCCGCTCCCGCGCACCTGGCCGCTCTCGCCGGGCTTGTGGAGCGTGCCCTCAGGGTTGCGGGGTGCCTCGTCATACTGCTGACGGGTGACCTGCTCGCTCCCGTGGTTGATCAACGCGCCCTTGGGTCGCTTCGCTCCGGGCAGCGAGCACCACCTTGGCGCCCTGGGCTGCGGCGCTGATGGCGGTGGCGAGGCCGATGCCGCTCGAGGCTCCGGTGATGGCGACGACTTGCTCCGACAGCGGCTTCAGCGTCAGGGCGATGAGGTGCTCCGTTGGAGGTGGGTGAGCGCCGTGCCAAGGGCTCAGGCGACGCACGATCGCCGCACCCGAGGGGGCTCGTTACAGTGCCGCCACAGTGGCTGACGGCGTCGGCCCCGGCGGAGGCTTGGCGCGAATAACGCAGGGTGTGAAGTCGACTTTCCCCTTTCTTGGAGAACGACATGGACACTGCAGCGACCCACACGCAGGACGACGAAGCCTCGAACCCGGCGGCGATTCTCGGAGAGGTCTCCGAGCGTTTGGCGCCGAAGCTCGAAGAAGCGCAAGCCCAGCTCGCGGCCGTGAATAACCGCGTCAAAGGGTTCATTCGTGCATACCCAGGTGCCACGCTGCTCGGCGTCGCTGGCCTGGGTTTCATCATCGGGCGATTGGCGTCGCGCAAATGAGCCAGGTTCACCGACGGGAGCGCGGCACCCGTGAGCCGCAGCCCATGCCGGCGCCCGCAGTCAAAGAGCGGGCCGCTTCGGCGGCGAAGAGCGTCAATGCAGCAGTGAACAATGCGGCTGATCGGCTTGGTTTGGCTGAACGGGTCGCGAAGAACCCGTACGGCCTGGCTGCGGTGGCCTTGGCGGTCGGCTACTTCGCCGGAGGGGGCCTGTTCACCCGCACCACCGCCCGATTGATTCAATTCGCGGCGCACCTGTCAACGGTGCCCGTGGTTCGCACGCAGCTCTTCGAAATGGCCGAGCGCGCGGTCGACGTTGTGATCGACCAATCGAAGCGAATCAGCGAAGAGCGCTGATCAGCCCGAACGAAACCACGCTAGCGACGGCCGAGCGCTTCTCGGTAGAGCCTGGCGTTTTCCATCGTCATCGCGGCGCGCCGGCCCAGGTCTTCGGTCAGCTCGAGATCGCTTGGGCCGTAGCGACGCGGTGACCCGGGCTCGACGCCGACGGTCATCGCGCCAAGCACGCGGCCGCGAAGCTTCAACGCGCTGCAGATCAACCCGGGCTCGAGGTGCGAGACGCCGGTACGCACGACTGCGGCGACCCGTTCGTGCGTCGCGTCGAGGTCGAGCCTGTCGGGGTCGAGCTGCACCAGCGCCAGACGAATGACTGCGCCGTCAGCACCGACCACGTCTACCGCGCACCAATCTCCGAGCATCGGCACCGCGAGGCGGGCGACGGCCTCGAGCGTCTGATCAACTTCGAGCGAGGCGGGCGCTCAAGAGCTCGCTCGCCTGGGCCAAAAAGGCCGAGCGCATCCGGGCCAATTGCGCCTCTTCGAACAGCCTGGCCCGCTCGAGCGCCACCGCGCATTGGTGGGCGAGCACGAAGAAGAGCACCCGTTCATCGGAGCGCAGGTTGTGGCCTGGCTCGAACCTGAACGAGACCAGCCCGATGCAGCGTTGCTCGACCATCAGCGGCAAGCACACGAACCCGTAGTTCGGCTCGGGGTGTTGCATGGTCGCTTCGACCTGGGAGTAATGCGATTTGAACTCGACGCGCGAGTCGACCCAGATCGCCTGGCCGGTTCGCATCGACTCGGCCGCGGGCGTCTGATCAGTCATTCGCACCGTGGCGAACCGCTCGCGGCCCTCGCGGGCGTAACCGAATGACGAGACCAACGCGGCCTCCGCCCCTTCACTGGAGAGAAGCCAGAGACCACCCGACTGCGCTCCGAGGGCGATCACCCCCTGCTCGACGGCGACGCTGGCGACCTCGGTCGATGACAGGGCCCGGGCGAGGGCGGAGGTGACGGTCTGCAACCGCGCGGTGCGCTCTGCGATGCGCTTTCGTTCGCTGATGTCGGTGGTGAAGCAGCGGCTGTGCACGAACTGCCCATCGCGCTCGTGCACGTTCGAGTTGATCGACACGACCCGGGTCGACCCGTCTTTGCATCGCAGCCGGGCCTCGTGGTTGCGCACGGTCTCGAAGCGCTTCAGGCGCGCAAACAGGTCTCCGATGACCGCCTGGTCGACGTGAAACTCGGAGATGGGGTGCCCGACGCGAAGGGCGTTCTCGAGGTGTTTGCGGCCGTGCAGCTCGGTCTCGAGCGCCAGGGTGCGCTGCTGCAAAAATGTGATCTCCCGGAGCAGCTCGAGCTGACCCGCCGGCTCGAGGTCGGCGCTGGGAGCGGGCATCACGTGTGAGTGGTGCTCGCAGATCAGCCTCAGCTGCGCGGAGTCGCTCGGTTGGTCGAAGCTGCGCATCGAGTAGGCGCAGAGCATGGTTGCGTGGTGCGTCGTGACCGGCTCACCCCACAGCTTCTCGAGGGCCACGGCGGCCTCTCGTTGGTTGCGCTGCCACAGCAGGTCGACCATCTCAGCGTAGGCCCGCACCCGACGCGCGGGCTCACCCGCGGAGATCGAGCTGAACAGCGTGCCGACGTGCAGCGCAAAGGCCTTCGCGTCGGGCAGGCCATCGACCATGAAGCTGGCCAGGGCCTCCTCGGGGTCGAGGAGTACGAGCCGGCGACGCTGTTGCTCGGCCTCGACGGCGATGCCTCGTTGCTCCAGCTCACGGGTGAAGAGGTCGCGGCGCTCGGGCGAGACCAGCAGCATCGTCGGCTCACCTGCGGTCAGCCCGGCGACCAGAAAATCTCCGACCACTCGGCCGAGGCGCTGGTCGTCGTTGTAAAATTGCACCATGTGCGCGGCAGGGCCTGGCGGGCGAACTGGCATCGACGTCGTTGAGCTCAGAGCGGGGGCCTTCACCGAGGGCGAGACTCTACGCGCATTTGGGCCCAGGTCGCCTCGAGTTGCTCGAGCAAGCTTTGAAAAACGACCGGTTTATCGGCCCACTCGGTGCCCTCATAGCCGCGGGCCAGCTTGGGCGAATCAATCTGGCCAGAGATGACGATGACGGGTATCTGCGAGAGGGCGCGGTCGAGCTTGCGGCGCTCGAGAAATTGAACGCCGCCCATGACCGGCATGATCAAGTCGAGCAAGATGACGAAGGGGTCGGGCTCGAGCCCGCGCAGACAATCGAGCGCCATCTGCCCATTCTCGGCGGTGGTGACCTGATAGCCCTCGCTCTCGAGCAGCTGGGCCAGCGATTCGCGGGCCTCTTCGTCGTCATCGACCAGGAGCACCTTGCGGCGGCTTCGCTCGAGGCGCAGCGAGGGGCTGGGGCGCGAGGGCATCGGCTCGGGGGGCAGATCGCTGCTGGGCAGGGTGAAGTAGAACGAGCTCCCAGTGCCCTGCGTACTCTCGGCCCAGATTTGGCCTCCGTGGCACTCGACGATACCCTTGGCGATCGAGAGCCCGAGGCCGGTACCGATCTTCACCGTCTTGTCGGCCTGCCAGTACGGCCTGAAGAGAGTCGCGAGCTGCTCGGGGGCGATGCCGGAGCCGCTGTCGCCCACCGAGATGACCACTCCGGCGGGGTGGGGGTGCGCCTGCACCGCGATGGTGCCGTCTTCAGAGCTGGCCTTGAGCGCGTTGGTCAGCAGGTTGAGCAGCACCTGAATGGTGCGCTCGCGGTCAGAGAAGACCACCAGCGGCTTGCTGTTGCGCAGATGCACCAGGCTCACCGTCTTCTCGGCCGCCACTGGCGCCATCAGCTCGAGCACCGAGGCGATCAACTGGTCGGCGTCATTGCGGCGCGGCTCGATCAGCAGATGCCCGGCATCCATACTCGAGAGGTCGAGCAGGTCGGCGAGCAGCCGGGTCATGCGCCGCGAGGAGCTCTTGATGGTCTCGAGCTGCGGGCGCCCGACGGCGCGGCGTTCACCGGTGGGCATTCGCCGCATCAAGACCTCGGTCGACATCAAGATCGCGTTGAGCGGGTTGCGCAGGTCGTGCGAGATGATCGACAAGAAGTCTTCGCGCATGCGCTCTGAATCACGCGCGGCAGCCTCGGTCTTCTTGCGGCTGGTGATGTCGCTGAGCACGGTGCGATACCCGACGACCCCGTTGCGCGACGGCGTGCTGATCATTTCGACGACCATGGGCGCCCGCAGCCGCAAGCTCAGGGTCAGCTCGGTCGTGACCTCGTTCGAGCCCGACTCGCACGCGGCCAGGTGGTTCATCAACAAGCGTAGGTCTTCACCGGCGACGAACTGCACCAGCGATTGGCCGACGAGCCTGCCGCGCTCGATGCCCAGAAAGCGCGCGCAGATGAGGTTCGACTCGAGAAACTGGCCGCTGCGCGAGAGCGTGCAGTAGGCCACCGGCGCGAAGTCGTAGAGGTCTGAGTAGCGCGCCGCCGACTCCTCGAGCCGCTGCTGTGCCAGCCGCAGCTGGTGGTTCTGAAACTCGACCTCGGTCTGGTGCTCTTCGAGGTCTCGCATCAAACGCTGGTGATTTTCTTGGCTGGCCCCGGAGCTCATTGGCTCTCCTCTGATTTCGGGCCCGCGAGCTCGATGGATATGAGCATCAACGGCGCATCTTTCCCTACATTCCGTATGCGGCTGCCGGCGATGACCATGGTTCTTGGCGCGCCTTTGGGTGTCGTGCGCTCGACGGTCGCGCCTTGAAACGGAGCGCCGGTCATCAAGGTTCGGCGCAGCAAGCGGTCGAGCTCGACGTTGGCCCACTGCCCTGCGCCGACCCGGGCGAACGCGCTGCCCAATGTCTGGTGCTGGCTGATCGAAAAGACCTGGTAGCAGGGTGGGTTGGCCCAGAGCACCGTCTGATCAGCGTCGACGATGAGCAGCGGGTTCTGCACATCCTTGAGGGTGTGGGCCGCATAGGCCTCGATGTCGCTGAGCAGCTCCACGCGGCGCCGAGGCAGCTCGATGTCGATCAGCGTGATGACCGCTCCGCGAATGGCCAGGTCGAGCGTG
>JANLPS010000313.1:0-8109 GCA_031367385.1 Archangium sp.
GCTGGCCGGTGCCGGGCCGGCTGCTTGCCGGTGAGTGGAAAGCGGCTGTCGACCTCGTGGTTGAAGGCCACTTGATGAAACGTTTCAGCGGAGTGGCATCGCTGGCACCCCTTCGAGAGGTCGAACTGGCCTTCGTGCACATCGGCATGGCACCCGGAGCAGCCGGGCGCGACGACCTTGGTGAGCTCGAACACGGCCGCGCTGTGCAGCCTCGAGCCCTTCTTCGCTCCGCTCTCTTGTTTCGGGGCCTGGTGCTGGTGGCACCCCGCGCAGCCCACGACCTGGTGCGCACCCTCGAGCTTGAACTCGGTCTGTTGGTGGTCGGCGAGGGTGAAGCGGGGCGGCGAGAACCCTTCGATCGAGTGACAGCGCTTGCAGTCGGCGGGCTTGCCGGAGCTCTCCTTGGCGAGCTGCCCGTCGTGCGCGTCGGTGTGACAGTCGGTGCAGTGTGCGAAGGCCAGGCCCTTGAACTTCGCTTTTCGACCGGGGGCGGGCCCGTGGCAGGCGGTGCAGGCGACGTCGAGGTGCTCGCCTTTGAGCGGGTAGCGCGTCTGGTCGTGAAAGCCGCGTTCTTGCGCGAGGTTTCGAATCGATTTCCACCCTTCGACCGAGTGACAGCTGGTGCACGAAGCGCCGAAGCGGCCGTCATGCGGGTCTTTGTGGCAGCTGCTGCATTGCTTCGATTCGAGCGCGGTGAATTTGAGAAACGTCTCGCTCACCGGAGCGGGAAACGCCTTCGCCGCGGCCGCCTGGGTCGCCGGCGTGTGGCACTTCGCGCACCCGACCGTCACGTGCTTGCCCTTGAGCGGGTACCCGGTCTCGTCGTGGCTGAACCCGGCGGCGGGTTTCCACCCGGTCTCTTGGTGGCAGGTCTGGCAACCGCCGGTGAGCTGGCCGCGGTGCTCGTCGAAGTGGCAGCTGGTGCACGCCGTGCCCAAGCCCAGGGAGGTGGTTCGACCCGGGTGCTCTTGCAGCAGCTTGACCACGCTGACGACCTCGATGCGGCGTGGCTCGTGGCAGACGTCGCACTTCACGCCGAGGTGCTTGCCCTTGAGCGCCCAGCCGCTCTTGCCGTGCTCGAACCCGCGCTTGCCCGCCGGGCCCCAGTTGATCAGGTTGAAGCCGACGCCCTGGTGATCAGCGTGGCAGGTCTCACACGAACGATCGGCTTGCGGTATGCGGCCGTGCAGACCCGTGTGCGCGGCGAGCTCGGGCTTGAGCTCTGCGTGGCAAGACAAGCAGGTCTCCTGCGAGAGCCGGCCGCCTTCGGGGTGACACTTGGTGCAGTTGGCGATGCCCTCGAGGCTGGAGTGCGGCTTGGCCAGCTCTCCGGGCGAGAAAATATCAGCTGACGCTGTCGTCGCGATCGCACAGGCGGCGATCAACAGCGCGGCTCTCACTGAAAGACCCACTTGTAGCCCAGGTAGAGCGACACCCCGATGTGCGCGGAGATCATCACCACCAGCAAGACTGCCAACACCACGTGAAATAGACGCCAGGCCGAGAGCAGGCGCTTGAGGCTGCCGAAGAACTCGATCTGAATGTTGAGCCGGCTCAAGCGCGCGGCTGCGTCGACGAGCTCGTGGTAATCATTTGGCGAGAAGCTCAGCTTGGCTCGCCGCAACGTCGCGCGCCGACGAAGCGAGGCCAGCGGCATGCTGGTGAAGAGCGCCAGCAGCGTTCGCCCTTTCACCAGCGTCACCGCGCCCTCGACGTACGCCGCCAGCGCGGGCACCGGCTCGGTCGCGAGGCCCGCGATGCGGGTCAGTCGATGCACCAGGCGTTCGCGGCGCACGGTGATCTCTCCCAGCCCCTGCGAGCGGCCATTGTCAGAGGGCACCAGGCCGTAAATGAAGCGGCCGAGCAGGCCCGTCGCGACCACGACCGAGACCGCGGCGGCAGTGGCAGTGGCGAGCACGTTGTTTGATTGAAACGCCGCATGAAAGACGATCGCCACCGGGCTCATCAGGCCGACGAACTGGTGAAAGGTGAGCCAGCGGTTGATTCGACCCGCGCCTTTGAACCGCGTCCACCGCTTGCGGGCGGAGTAGAGGAAGTTCGACATCATGAATGCGGTCGCCACGATGCCGATGCCGTGGCCCCAATTGCCCGAGGGCCGCAGCAGCTTGTGCAAGGGGTGCGCGACCCGGTCGGCTTTGGTCAGAAAGTAGTATTCGCCCCCGACCCAGAGCAGGCCGGCGGTGATCACCGCTCCGATGACGAACAGCGACCAGGCGAGGCGGCGTTGCTTCTGCTTCTCGACGTCGAAGTTGGCGCTGCCGCGAATGACCTTCGGCTTCGCACCGTCTTTGGCCTCGGCGCCGTGGTGGCGGTCGAGCGAGATGTCGCTGTTCTTGAGAAACTCGGTTGGCAGCTCGCCGCCCAGACACGCGATGACGTAGTCGTTGGGTATGCGCATCACGGTGTTGGTCGGGCCGTAGGCGAGCATCACGGCTTCGGGGGTGACCTCCATGATCTGCGACGGCATGAGCGCGGTGAGCCGGCCCTGCTCGACCAGCTCTTTGAATTTTTTCTTGTTCGCGTCGCGCGCCTTGCCGAGCTCGGCTTGGCGGTAGCTGAGCGAGACCTCGCACTCGGTCTCTTCGGCCAGGGTCATCGCGGCTTCGAGCGCTGCATCGCCACCGCCAACGACCACCACTCGGGCGCGGCCGTACTGTTCGGGGTCGATCAACCGGTACGCGACCTTGGGCAGGTTCTCGCCCTTGACGCCGAGCGCGCGCGGAGTGCCTCGCCGCCCGACCGCCAGCACCACTTTGCGCCCGGTGACCACGCCCTTGCTGGTCTTGACCTGAAAGTCGCCGTCGGTGCCTTCGATGCGCTCGACCTTCACGCCAGTCTCGATGGTGAGGCCCGCTTGAACGATGACTTTTTGCCAGGTCTCGAGCAGCTCCTCTTTCGAGATGAGGGCGGCGCCGAACTTGCCGAAGTAGGGCAGCTCGACCTTCTCGCTCATCACGACTTTCTGGCGCGGGTAGTGGGCGATGGTGCCGCCGACGGTGTCTTGCTCGAGCACCCGAATGCGCAGGCCGGCTTTCTTGCAGCCGACGGCCGCGGCGAGGCCAGCGGCGCCGGCGCCGACGATGATCACGTCGGTCAGCTCGCTCTTGGCCTTGCCGAGGGTCGTGCCCAGGTGGGTCGCGCACTGGAGGCCCTGGGTGATGGCGTTCTTGATGAGCCCCATGCCGCCGAGCTCTCCGACGATGTGCACGCCCGGGCGCGAAGACTCGAAGTGCTCGTCGACGCGGGGCAGGTCGATGCCGCGCTCGCTGGTGCCGAAGACCAGGGTGATGGCGTCGACCGGGCATTCGACCTCGCACTTGCCGTGGCCGATGCACGAGCTGCCGTTGATCAGCGCCGCCTTGCCGTCGACGACTCCGAGCACGTCGCCTTCAGGGCAGACCGAGAGGCAAGAAAGGCTGCCGATGCACCGGTCAGGGTCGATGACCGGGTGCAAGGTGGAGGGGATGTGCCGGTTCTCGCTGGTCGCCAGGGCCAGCGCCTCGACGTCTCGGGTCTGGCGCACGGCGCTAGCGCGACGAAGAAAGAGGGTGAGGCTGACCCCCGCGACGCACATGGCGAGGAGAACGATGGCTTCAAATGACATGGGGTGGGGCAAAGGGAGTGGCGCGGCGGGGCAAGCAGCAGGCAACCAAAGAAACCGGGCTGTATTTCGCCCCAACAGTCATTGCGAACGCCATGAAAATCGGCGAACACTTTCGCGATGAAGCCTCTGTCTGTCGCGGTGTCGGTGTTGCTCGCGTTGGTGGTGGGAACGGTGTTCGGCCGGTGGTCGGCCAGGCTCGATGCGCCGGCTGAGGTGGTGAGACCGGTGGCGATGCCTTCAGCTGGTTTTCTGCCGGGCCGAGGCTCGGCTTTGGCGCCCGCCGCGACCGCCGCGCCCGATGAGGGCCAGCACGCCACGACGGTGACGGGGGTGGTGCGAGAGGTAATCCAAGTGCCCAACTACACCTACCTTCGGTTGGAGCAACCCGAGGGGGGTGAGGCCTGGGCGGCGGTCGAGACGACGACTGCGGCGACGGCGGGGGCGCAGGCATCGATTACCGACGCGGTGATGATGCACGACTTCGCGTCGAAGGCCTTGGGGCGAACGTTCAGCGAGATTTACTTCGGGCGCCTCGGGGCCAGATGACAACCGTGTCAGGGTGGTTATCATTTGGCGCCAGTGGTGGTAGCAGGGCAGGGCAGTTTGTTGTGTTTCACAAGACCGGGGGCGACCTGGTCTCGACGAGGGCAATGACGTTCTGAGATGCGTGCCGAGTGGGCCTACACACTCGTAAATACAAGTGAGCAAAAACCACAAAAGCCAACGACAACGTTGAGCTTGCTCTCGCGGCGTAAAACCCCGCATTGAGCACAGGTACCTCGGTCCACGCCTGGAGGCTGGGGACTACCTGAACCAAACCGGGCTGGGCCTCTCAAGTGTTCGGGCGAGAGGGGCGAGAAACAGCCGATCAGGCCTGGTGTCATCCCGTCCGTGGGAGGGCATCGGGCGTCACGCTTCACGTTCGCGGAAGACGCACGTGGTATTTCAGAGCAGAAGGCTTTCGGACGTGGGTTCGATTCCCACCGCCTCCAAGTCGTTTTTGTAAACAAATTCGGGGACTTGGGACGTCGATGTAACGGCGACGTAACGAGTCCCCGAAGTTTTTCTTGGTATTTCGGGGGTTTGCAGGTGAACCCCGATCTTCAATTTGCTGACCTCTGCGCAGAGCGAAGCCCATGGGAACGACGTGTAGACGTCGATCGCACGGCCCTTGCCTGGCGTGTGCGTGCACAGCTCGAGAATGTCGCTTCGGGCGCCATCAATGCGGGCGAGGGTGATGAACGTTCGCCTGAGGTCATGGCCGCGGCGGTGCCGCATCCCGAGGAGTTCTTGATCGGCGCACAGGCGTTTGAATGAGAAGTCGTCCGTGCGCATCGTGCTGAGCTGCACGCGTCGACCCTTGTTGATTGGGGCTGGCGTCGGCACGACGATGTCATCGGGCTCCGGAGCTTTGCCCATCATTGCCGGCCAACCCCTGACTCGCCATTCTGTGAGCAACGCTGCGAGTGCCGGATGCACCGGCATGTTTCGCGGTCGGCTCGTTTTGGTGCGCCCCGTGTCGTACGAGGTGGCGATGACGAGCCGACCGAGTTCTTTGGTCGTTGGGTCGAAGTGTCGCCAACGAAGGCCCGCCGCTTCGCCGTGGCGGAGCCCGCCAATGCCTTGCAGTCCGTACATCACGCGACGGTCGAGCGGTATTCGCGCGTCGGAGATGAGCGCTTCAAGTTCTTCGCGAGTGTAGAGCGCCGTGGCGCGCCACTCAGGGTCGGCATCGACGTTTTCGCCGAGCTGATGCTGCGTCATGATGCATGGTGTTGAATCGAGAAGACCGTCAATGACCGCATCTCTGAACAGGGCTGACAGAACGCCGTAGACGTTGTGGATCGATTTTGGAGCCAGGGTCTTCGAGGCTCGGAGCGCTCGAAAAAATTCGGCCAAGTGACGCGCGCGCACGTCCTCGAGCGGCATGTTCCCGAGCTTGGGGAAAACGTGGAGCACGAGCCGCCGTTCATCGCGATGCCAGTTGGCGATGAGCGTGCGCCGAGCAACGAACCATTTCAAGGTGGCGTATTCCTCGAGCGTCAGGGCTTCTTTGCGATCAGGGACCAGCGATGCGCCAGCATCGACTCGGTCGACAACGCCGCGGAAGGCCCGAAGGGCTTTCTTTTCTTGGCCAACGACGTAATTCGTGCGGTCGTTTCGCCAGCTGCCGTCGGGCCCTTTGTATCGAATCCAAAGCTGTTGACCGCGCTGGGAAACACCCATGGTTATCGACCTCTTGCTCGTTGGAGAATGCGCTCGATCTCAGACGCTGCACCTTCGCCATCGTTCAACGCCGGGATGATGGCAGACAGGAACCGGTTGAGTGCCGAGCGCTCGACGAGGTACCCACGGCCGACTTTCTTGCCGACCAACTTGCCGCGGCGAAGCCAAGCCCGAACAGTCGCTGCGGCGACGTGGCATGCGACGCTCACGTCTTCGACGGTCAACAATTCGAGATTAGTCGAAGGTGAAACCAAGACAGGAGCAGCTACGCGAACATCTTTGAGAGCCGAACGGAGTTCTTCGCGAACAATCAGTCGAAGCGTTTCATCGAAGCTCAATTTGGCGTCCCCCCACCGAGAATCAGTTTGAAAACAGCCGGAGTTTCGCGCGCCCACAACTCGGTGAGGAGGGCGCCAAAGGGTCGGCCGTCGGTTGCGCATTACCTGTTTTGAAGTGTGTCGCTGGGCTGACGTGCGTCCACAGGCACCGAGCGCGGCAATTGTTTCGGGACCAAGGGGTCGCAGGTTCAAATCCTGTCTTCCCGACACGTTGAAGGCCCTGATTTTCCTCGGGAAACCGATGAGAGTCAGGGCCTTCGCTTTTGGTGTCTGACGGATTCCGCACCACCGGCGCACCATGAAAACCAACTTTTTGCTCGGGTTCGGCCGAATTCGCGTCGAGTTGGAGCGGTGCGAACGAGAGGCGACCGAGGTGCACGCGGGCGTCTTCGGCTTCGAGGTGACCGTAGATTTCGGTCGTGATGGCGGGGTCTGAGTGCCCGCACAAGCGCTGAACGACCGCCAGGGGCGTGCCTGCCTTGAGGAGAAGCGTCGCCGTCGTGTGGCGTAAGTCGTGGAAGCGTTCTGTGCGCTTCACGGGTGACGGCCAGAGCTTCATGTTGTCGTCGGGACAGCGCCGGGTATCGGCGGTCTGACGCTTTTCGTGATGGCCGCACTTGCGACATTTGTGAACCCAGCCGTTGACCAGGCCGGCCCGAACCATCGCGCTGCGAAGACGGTCGGCGAGGTCGATTTCCTTCGTGTGCATCGTTCCGTCGGCGCGCGGAAAGACAAGCTCTGAAGTGCTGCTCTTCATCGCTGCGACGAGAAAAGGCATCAGCTCGGGGTGGACGGGGATGACGCGAACTTCGCCCGACTTCGTGGAGTCGACTTCCCACGAGCGACACACGGTGATGGTCGGCTTGTCGCCACGCAGGTCGATGTCGCGTTTCTGCAAAGCGACCAACTCGCCGCGGCGCATGGCCGTGTAGACGGCCGTCGCGAACATCGCGCGCCAGAACTCGGGGACCTCGGGGATGACTGCGCGAACCTCTTCGGGGCGAAGCCAAGCCGGCGGCCGCTTCGGTTCTTTCGCACGCTCGACGAGCGTTGCTGGGTTCGCTCGATGCCAAAGGTCGGCGCGCGTCGCCAAGGCGAAGATGCGGTGAATGAACGCGCGCAGGTGATTGATGGTCTTGGGGCTGAGCGGCCGACTCGCTTTCGTCGTCTTCGTACGTGGAATCGCTTTGGTCTTCTCATTGAGCAACGCCCCGATGATGGCTGGTGTCACGTCGACCAGTGGCAGTTCGCCAAGAGTCGGCCGAAGGTGCTTTTCGACCGACTGACGGAGCGAGTTCGACCGCATCTTGTGCGCGTAGGTGGTGTCGTACCATTCGAGCAGTTGCCCGAAGTTCATCTTCGAATCGTTCTCGACTGGGGTCAGGCCGTTGCGTTGCTGTTCGACATGTCGCTCAAGGTCGTTCGCGTAGTTCTTGGCCTGCGCCTTGGTGGCGCACTTCGTTCTCTCGGTGACCCACTTCCCCGAGAGGTTCTTCCACTTGATCACCCACACACCTTCACGCCCGAAGATTGAAGCCATGATTCACGTTCCTTGCTGCTGACTGTACAGGTTCACTCTGACTTGTGGTGGAGGGGCTCAGGTGTTGCTCGGTGCGTAGGTTCGGCGTCGCTCGAGATCAGCGATGTAGCGGCGAACGGCCTCGGGCTTGAATCGAAGAGCTGCACCGAGGCGCAAGCACGGCAAGGTGCCCAGTTCGGCGTGTTTGTAGACCCACTGACGCGACATCGACAGAAAGCTCGCCACGTCGGCGACGCACCACAATGACTCACCGGTCATGAGAACGCTCCACTGGGTTGGTTGATCAGAATTCGAGTGTGCACGAAACCTCCAAAAGAGAATTTGAGAGCAAACGGGGTCGCCACGCTGTGAATGCCTTCGACTCGCGAAACATCGAAGGC